>JALULB010000244.1 GCA_027041035.1 Sedimenticola sp.
CGACGCGGCGCAGATAGGCTATCGCCCGGTGGACCTTCTGTGGCGCGCCGGCCAGTACCCGTTCGGCATCCACGAAGGCATCTTCCCCGTTCAGTTCCGGCAGGCACAGCAGCATCCGGCGGCGCGACGCGTCCATGTCCATCTGGCCGAGCAGCTCATTCAGCGCCGGGATCGCCTTGCGCTGAATGGCGTTGAACAGAGCCAGACGGCTGTCATCGGCCAACTCCAGATCGGCGATCAAACCGGCAAAGATGCCGACATGACTCAGATCGAGGGAGAAATCCCGCAGGCCACTGGCACGCAGGGTATCGATCGCCAGGCTGATAATCTCGATATCGCTCTCGATACCCGTATGGCCATACAACTCCGCGCCGATCTGCAACGGGCTGCGCGAGCTGCCGAAGCTGTTCTGCTGCGCGCGCAGCACGGTACCCAAGTAGCACAGCCGCGTCGGACCTTCCAGGCGGAGTTGGTGAGCATCGATGCGCGCCACCTGCGGCGTCATGTCGGTGCGCACCCCGAGCAATCGCCCGGACGCCTGGTCGACCAGCTTCAACGTCTGCGAGTCGAGATCGCCACCGGCGCCGACCAGCAGCGAATCCAGGTACTCGACGAACGGCGGAATGACCAGTTGGTAGCCCCAGGAACGAAACATGTCGAGCAGTTCTCGGCGAATCTGTTCCAGGCGCCCGCTGACCGGCGGCAGCACCTCGTCTATACCCTCCGGCAACAGCCAGCGTTTGTTTTTCATCGCGCTCAATTCACTAGATAAAGCAGGCCGAGACCCGCGATCATACTGATAAAACCGCCGATACGCAGGGTGGCATCGTCCAGCTCCAGCAGGTTCCGCGCCATCTCGCGCAACGTCGCTGGCGACAGAAAGGGCAGTATCCCCTCGATCACCAGCAACAGGGCGCTTGCCACCCAAAGATCGTGCCACATGGCGGCTACCCCAAAAAAAGCCGGGGTTCAACGCCCCGGCTTGTCATTGTCCAAGGCCGGATGACGCTATTTTTTGGTATTGAAGTAGCGGAAGAATTCCGAATCCGGCTTAAGCACCATCACGTCACCGTGACCGCCGAGCGCGTTGCCATAGGCGCTCAAACTACGCCAGAAAGCGTAGAACTCAGCGTCTTTGGTAAACGCATCGGCATAGATCTTGGCGGCCTTGGCGTCGCCTTCGCCACGCAGTTTCTCTGCGTCACGATAGGCCTCGGCGAGAATGACCACGCGCTGGCGATCGGCATCCGCGCGGATACGTTCGGCGGCTTCCGCGCCCTTCGCGCGCAGATCCCGCGCGACGCGTTCGCGTTCCGCGCTCATGCGTCCGTAGACCGATTCACTGACCTCGGTCGGCAGATCGATTTGCTTGACGCGCACGTCCAGCACCTCGACGCCGAGGTCGTTGGCCTGCACGTCGGCATCCTTGGTCAACAGGTCCATGATCTCCTGGCGTTCGCCGGAAACCACTTCCTGGATGGTGCGCTTGCCGAACTCGTTACGCAACGCGGTATTGATGCGTTCCGCCAGCAGACGCGAGGTCTTGTCCGCGTTGCCACCGGTGGAACGATAGTATTGCGCGACATTGGCGATGCGCCATTTGACATAGGAATCGACGATAACGTCTTTCTTCTCGAGTGTCAGAAAGCGTTCCGGACGCGCATCCAGCGTGCGCAGGCGCGCGTCGAACTTGCGTATCGTGTTGACCAGTGGCCATTTGAAATGGATCCCCGGCTCGTAGTCCGACGCGATGATCTCGCCAAAGCGCAGCTTGATGGCTTTTTCCCATTGATAGACGAGGAAAACCGAGTTGAACAAGACGATGGCGAGGACCACGCCGATAATGATCAGCAGCGGTGATTTATTGTTCATCAGCGCATACTCCTGCTGCGTTCACGCGTGACATCGCGGATGTTCTTGGACGAGGTCGAATGAGTCGGTCGACGCGGAGTCACCGCACCCATGGATGCGCTGGGCATGCTCGAGAACAGGCTCTCCGAGGAGGCCCCACCCTGACCGCCTTGCATCAGCTTGTCGAGGGGCAGCAATGTCAGGTTGCCTGAACCGTCATCGTCCAGCAGCACCTTCCTGCTGCGCCGCATGACATCCTCGATGGTATCGATATACATACGCTCGCGGGTGACCTCCGGCGCGGCATGATACTGCACCAGTACCGACAGGAAACGCGCGGTCTCGCCCTCGGCATCCGCGATCACCTTGGCCTTGTAGGCCTTGGCGTCCTCGCGACGGCGGGCAGCGGCGCCACGCGCCTTCGGCACGATTTCCTTGGCGTAGGCGTCCGCCTCGTTCTCCAGGCGTTCCTTGTCCTCGCGCGCCTTGATGGCATCGTCGAAGGCCGCCTTGACCTGCTCCGGCGGCTTGGCCGGCTGCATGTTGACGCTGGTCACCTCCAGGCCGGTGCGATAGTGCTTCATCAGCGATTCGATACGTCCCTTGATATCCGACGCGATCCGCGAGCGACCCTCGGTCATGATGAAATCCAGTTCGCTGCGACCGATGACCTCGCGAACCGCGGTTTCGGTCGCCGCGCGCATCGTGGCTTCCGGATTGGCGTCCTGAAAGAGAAAATCGGCGGGATCCTGAACACGTGACTGCACGGTCAGCTCGACATCGACGATGTTCTCGTCGCTGGTCAGCATCTGCGCCTTGCGCCGGAACGAGGAGAACTCATCGACGTTGACGATCTCCTGCGTCTCGATCGGCGCCGGCCAGCGCCAGTTCAAGCCGGGCTGGGTCACTTCCTTGAAGGCGCCGAAGCGCAATACGACGCCACGTTCCGCTGGCTCCACGACATAGAAGCCGCTGGACAGCCAAAGC
>JALULB010000245.1:0-3295 GCA_027041035.1 Sedimenticola sp.
ACCCGATCATGGCGGTGATGGATGTCGAAGCCATAGAGGAAGTCAGCGACGAGCAGATGCGCGTCATGACCGACAAGGTCTATCGCACCGATGATCCGGAACACCCGGGCGTCGCCGCGTTCAACGGCCAGGGCCGCTTCGCCGTCTCCGGCCCGATCAAGGTGCTGAATTTCTCCTACTTCCTGACCGAGTTCCCGGACACCTTCCGCACCGCCGTGGAGATTCGCAACGAGATCAAGGAACGCGGCTGGAACAAGGTCGTCGCCTTCCAGACGCGCAACCCGATGCATTTGGCGCACGAAGAGCTGTGCCACATGGCGATGGATCGCACCGGCGCCGATGGCCTGGTGATCCACATGCTGCTCGGCAAGCTGAAGCCGGGCGACATCCCCGCGCCGGTACGCGACGCGGCGATCCGCAAGATGGTCGAGCTGTACTTCCCGCCGAACTCGGTGATGGTCACCGGCTACGGCTACGACATGCTCTACGCCGGTCCGCGCGAAGCCGTGCTGCACGCCTACTTCCGCCAGAACATGGGCGCGACCCACTTCATCATCGGTCGCGACCATGCCGGCGTCGGCGACTACTACGGCGCCTTCGACGCGCAGACCATCTTCCAGGAGGAGGTCCCGGCCGGCGCATTGCAGATCGAGATCTTCGAAGCCGACCACACAGCCTACTCGAAGAAGCTCGACAAGGTCGTGATGATGCGCGAAGCGCCGGACCACACCAAGGAAGACTTCGTCCTGCTGTCCGGCACCAAGGTGCGCGAGATGCTCGGCCAGGGCATCGCGCCCCCGCCGGAGTTCTCGCGTCCCGAGGTGGCAAAGATCCTGATGGACTACTATCAGTCGATCAACAAGTAAGACGGCACCCCGTCCTTCGTCGAAAGCCCCCGCTGGTCGGGGGCTTTTTTTATAACTACTCGCCCATGCTGCCCCAATGCCACACAGTCGCCGCTATTGGCTGTTTCTGGAGGAAACGTCGGCGGCAGGGATGCCGCCGTCGAGCCTACAGGGATGTATTGACGGCGTTTTCCGGAAGAAACAGCCAATAGCGGCGACGACTCCCGCCGGGAGCAAGGAGCCCTTTTTATGCGCGGCGCATGGCTTGGCGCTTGCTCAAGCCCATAGCGAATCGAGCGGAAACCCGATCGCGTCGAACGGCGGCTGGCGCACCTCGTCGTCGTCCTTCAGCGTTTCCACCAGCAGCCAATGCCTGTCGTCGTTGAGCTGGTAGACCTCCAAGGTATGCGCATCGGGATCGATCAACCACAGATGCCGGATGCCCTCGCGGGCATAGATTGGCATCTTCAACGCGCGATCGGTGCGCGCGGTGGATGGCGACAGGATCTCGCAGGCCCAGTCCGGGGCCAGTTCGAACCAGGCCGTTTCCGGTAGCTCGGGCAGGCGTTCGCGACGCCAACCAGCCAGGTCGGGTACCAGGATGTCGTTGTTCAGGTGCAGTTCCGGTTCGTCCAGAATCCACCAGCCGCCAGGACCGCCGGTGCCTTGCTGGAAAGGGCTCCACAGGCTGCCGCCGAGCGCCGAATAGGCCATTGCGTGTTTCGGCGCTGGCCTCGGATGCGCATACAGGCGACCGCCAAGCACCTCGCCGACCTGGTGTTCAGGCAGCTCCAGGAGTCGTTCATAGGCTGATTTCTCGATGGCGGGTTGAGACATGCGGCTACCTCCAGACCTTGCATGGCTCAGTGTAGCAAAGGTGACTGCCTCCTAGGAGTCTGTCGGGTTATGGGGGATCGTAGCGAGGAGGTGGGAGAGCGAGGCCAAATATTCCCGGTTTTGAGGCGCATAGTGGACCTATGTAACGAAAAATCGGGGATATTTGGACCGCTCTCCCATCTTCGCAGTAGATTCATCCATAATCCGACAGGCTCCTAGTTGGAGGCTTTGTGTTATACGTGAGTGCTTTCATGCCAACAAGCCTCACTATCGTATAGGTATTGAATAGCATTCAGTACAGATTCACGTACAACAGGTCGCTCCCGCAGGCGTTCGTCAGCCGAGGCAGAGCCAGGCGTTATGCGCGGCGCATGGCTTGGCGCTTGCTCAAGCTCATAGCGAATCGAGCGGAAACCCGATCGCCTCGAACGGCGGCTGGCGCACCTCGTCGTCGTCCTTCAGCGTTTCCACCAGCAGCCAATGCCTGTCGTCGCTGAGCTGGTAGACCTCCAAGGTATGCGCATCGGGATCGATCAACCACAGATGCCGTATGCCCTCGCGGGCGTAGATCGGCATCTTCAACGCGCGATCGGTACGCGCGGTGGATGGCGACAGGATCTCGCAGGCCCAGTCCGGGGCCAGTTCGAACCAGGCCGTTTCCGGTAGCTCGGGCAGGCGTTCGCGACGCCAACCGGCCAGGTCGGGTACCAGGATGTCGTTGTTCAGGTGCAGTTCCGGTTCGTCCAGAATCCACCAGCCGCCAGGGCCACCGATGCCGCCATCGAATGGGCCACCAACACGGTAGCCCAATACCGAACCGGTGCGTGCGTGCCGGGGCGCTGGCCTCGGATGCGCATACAGGCGACCGCCAAGCACCTCGCCGACCTGGTATTCGGGCAGCTCCAGGAGTCGTTCATAGGCTGATTTCTCGATGGCGGGTTGAGACATGCGGCTACCTCCGGACCTTGTAGGGCTCAGTGTAGCAAAGGTGGATGTCGTTTCGCCGAGGCAATGCAAAATACGCGGGAATGCGGGTTTGCCGAGACAGCATGATCGGGATCAACTACTCTGTCGATAGTTCATGAGCCGTCGGAACGCGTGTGTCGTTTGCTTGTCGAACCGCCGTTATCGCCCCCCTGAATATCGAGATTGCCGTGGAAACCGCATGAATAAGAAGAGAATGCTCGTTGTTCTGTTGGTGTTGCTGCTTGCCATCGGTGGCGTCGCTTATTGGCGGGCGCAAGGTCAAAACGGGCCGTCGAACCGGCTGACGCTGTATGGCAATGTCGATATCCGCGAGGCCCAGCTGAGCTTCAACGGCTCCGAACATGTGGATCGTATCCTGGTCCAGGAGGGAGACCGGGTGACCAAGGGTCAGCTTCTCGCGACCTTGCACCGGGAGCTGTTGCGCGCCGCCTTGGATCAGGCGACCGCCCAGCTTGAAGCGCAGCGCCAAGTGGTCGCCAAGTTGGAGGCTGGTTCGCGTCCCGAGGAGGTCGACAAGGGACGCGCGGAGCTGGCCGCGGAACAGGCGCGCGCCAAGGCGGCGCGGGATAGCTGGGATCGCCTGCCACGGCTGGTGAAGAAGGAGCTCGCCTCGGCCGAGGATGTGG
>JALULB010000245.1:3305-9029 GCA_027041035.1 Sedimenticola sp.
TGTGGAGAACGCGCGCGCCAACGCGGATGCCGCCAAGGCCCGGGTGGAAGCCGCGCAAGCGGCACTGCGGTTGTTGGAGCTTGGCCCGCGCAAGGAGGATATCGCGGTGGCCCGCGCGGAACTCGCGGCTCGCCAGGCGGCCGTTACGCTGGCCAAACAGCATCTCGCCGATGCCGAGTTGCACGCGCCGGCGGATGGCGTGATCCGCGATCGCATCCTGGAACCGGGTGACATGGCGGCGCCGCAAACGCCGGTGTTGACGTTGGCCTTCGTCGATCCGGTGTGGGTGCGCGCCTATCTGCCAGAACCGATGCTGGGTCGGGTGAAGCCGGGCATGCGCGCGGAAATCCTTACCGACAGTTATCCCGACAAGCACTATGCCGGGTGGGTTGGCTATATCTCGCCGACCGCCGAGTTCACGCCGAAGAATGTCGAGACCCCGGAACTGCGCACCCGGCTGGTCTACCAGGTGCGCGTGTTTGCTTGCAATCCAGAGGACGAGTTGCGCCTTGGGATGCCGGCCACGGTCGGGATCGACCTGACCCAGCCGACACCGACCGCCACCCGGCATCCCTGCGGAAACTGAGGTGAGCGACGCGGTCCTCGCCCTGGAGGGGGTGCGTAAGCGCTTTGTCGGCAGTGGCCGCCAGGTCACCGCGCTGGACGGGGTGAGCGCGCGCCTGGAACCCGGCGCCGTGACCGGCCTGATCGGGCCGGATGGCGCCGGCAAGACCACGCTGATGCGTCTCGCCGCCGGCCTGCTGGAGGCAGACAGTGGGCGTATCGAGGTGCTTGGCATCGACGTGGCGCGCGAGCCGCAGCGGGTGCAGTCGGCGATCGGCTACATGCCGCAGCGATTCGGTCTGTACGAGGATCTCAGCGTCGGCGAGAACCTGGAGTTGTATGCCGATATGCAAGGCGTGCCGCGCCCGATGCGCGCCGCGCGCTACAAGGAACTGACACGCATGACCGGCCTCGCGCCGTTCACCCGGCGCCTCGCCGGGCGGCTTTCCGGCGGCATGAAGCAGAAGCTGGGGCTGGCCTGCGCGCTGGTGCGACCGCCGCGTCTGTTGCTGCTCGATGAGCCGACCGTTGGCGTCGACCCGGTATCGCGGCGCGAACTCTGGTCCATCGTCTACGGGCAGGTGAAGGAGGCCGGCATGACGGTGTTGCTGAGTACCGCCTACCTCGACGAGGCGGAGCGCTGCGCCGAGGTGATCCTGTTGCACGAAGGCCGCCTGCTCGGGCAGGAGACGCCGGCCGAGTTCAGCCAGCCGTTGGCCGGGCGTACCTTCGTCCTGCGGGTGGACGGGATGTCGACACGCGCGCTGCAATCGCGCCTCGCGCGGGTGCCGGGCGTGCTCGATGCGCTGGTGACCGGTGACCGGGTGCGCATCGTTACCGACGAGGGCTTCGTTCCGGAGGCGGCGACCCTGCTGCCGGATCATCCGACGGCCCGGATCAAGCCCGTGGCGCCGCGTTTCGAGGACGCCTTCGTCGCTCGGCTGAAGGGCCAGGATGGCGCGCATGGCGCGCCGCCGAAGGTCAGCATGGCAATCGCCGGAGAGGTCGACGACGAGGTGATCCGGGTGCGCGATCTGGAGCGCCGCTTCGGCGAATTTCGCGCGGTGAAAGGGATCAGTTTCAGCGTGAAGCGGGGAGAGATCTTCGGCTTGCTCGGGGCCAACGGGGCCGGCAAGACGACCACCTTCCGCATGCTTTGCGGCTTGTTGCCGGCTTCCGGCGGCGAGCTGGCGGTGGCCGGCCACGACCTGCGCCGCGCCGGCGCGAGGGCGCGGCGCAGCATCGGTTACATGGCGCAGCGGTTTTCCCTGTACGGCAATCTCACCGTGATGCAGAACCTGCGTTTCTTTTCCTCGGCCTACGGCCTGCGCGGGCGGCGCCAGGCGGAGCGCATGCGCTGGGCCCTGGATGGCTTCGAGTTGGATGGCTACCAGAATGTCAACGCCGGCTTGCTGCCACTGGGTTACAAGCAGCGCCTCGCCTTCGCGGTCGCGCTGATGCACCAGCCGGCGATCCTGTTTCTCGATGAACCGACCTCGGGCGTCGATCCACTCGCCCGGCGGGAGTTCTGGGCACGTACCAATGCATTGGCCGAGGCCGGCGTGACGGTGCTGGTCACCACCCATTTCATGGAGGAGGCCAATTACTGCGATCGCCTGGTGATCATGGCCGACGGCGATGTGCTGGCCGCGGGTCGTCCGCGCGAGATACGGCAGCGGGCGCGTACCCCGGACAACCCCGATCCGAGCATGGAGGACGCCTTCATCGCGCTGGTTCAGGGGCGGGAGGCGGCATGAATCCGCTTCCGCTGGATGGGAAGGCGCGTGCTCGCATGCGCATGCTGGGCATGATTCGCAAGGAGTCGCTGCAGATTCTGCGTGATCCTTCGAGCATCGCGATCGCGTTCGTTCTGCCGGTGGTGCTGCTGTTTCTGTTCGGCTACGGCGTGTCGCTGGATGCGCGCTCGATCCCGTTGGGTGTGGTGATCGAACAACCGGACGCCGCCAGCAACAGTCTGGCCGGCGCTTTCGAGCGTTCCGAATACTTCGCGCCACGCGGCTTTTCAAGTATCCAGCAGGCGCAACAGGCGTTGGCGGAGCGGCGTATCGACGGCATTCTATGGATGCGCAACGACTTCTCCAGGCGCTTGCTCAGTGGCCGGGAAGCGCCGATCGCGGTGCTCGTGAATGGCGTGGATTCCAACCAGGCACAGGCCACCAAGGGGTATATCGAGGGCGCCTGGCTGGCCTGGCTGAACCATTATGCCGCCGCGCAAGGCCATCCGTTACCGGCTCCGGTGGCCCTGCAGCAGCGTGTCTGGTTCAATGCCGCGCTGAACAGTCGTGATTTTCTCGTCCCGGGCCTGGTGGCGATCATCATGACCCTGATCGGCTCGATGCTCACCGCGATGGTAGTCGCCCGCGAGTGGGATCGCGGCACGATGGAGGCGATGATGGTCACGCCGTTGCGTATTCGCGAGATGATGGTCGGCAAGCTGATTCCGTATTTCGTGCTCGGCATGGGCGGCATGGCGTTTACCGTGGCGCTGGCGGTGTGGCAGTTCGACGTGCCGTTGCGCGGTTCCCCATGGGCCTTGTTCGCCAGCAGCGCGCTGTTCATGCTGGTGTCGCTGGCGGTCGGGCTGCTGATCTCCATCGTCGCGAAGAACCAGTTCGTCGCCGGGCAGGTCGCCATCGTTGTGACCTTTCTGCCGGCGTTCATCCTGTCTGGCTTCATCTTCGATATCCATTCCATGCCCGGACCGATTCAGATCATCACTCATGTGGTGCCGGCGCGTTACTTCGTCGCCATCCTGCAGAGCCTGTTCCTGGCCGGCGATGTGTGGCCGGTCTTCTGGGCGAACATGGCGGCGATGTCGGTTCTGTTGCTGATTTTCATGGCCCTGGTGCGCCGCAAGGCCCACAAGCGCCTGGAGTAAGCCATGCCCTGGCATATCCTGGCGATCGCGTTGAAGGAGCTGTTGGCGCTGTTACGCGATCCGCGCAGCCGTATCGTATTGATCGGCCCGCCGATCGCGCAACTACTCGTCTTCGGCTATGCCGCGACCTTCGACCTGAACCATGTGCCGGTGGCGATCTTCAACGAGGATGGTGGTGGCGCGGGTCGCGAATTGATCGCGCGCATCGCCGGTTCGCCGCATTTCGATATCGTCGCCCGACCGCTCCGGGATGCGGAGATCGCGCCGCTGATCGACAACAAGAAGGTGCTGCTGGTGCTGCACCTGGGTCAGCGCTTCAGTGCCGACCTGCAACGTGGCAAGACCGCGTCGTTGCAGGCTGTTCTCGATGGACGCAACTCGAATACCGCGATGCTGGCGCTGAACTATCTGCGTGGCATCTTGTTGGATTTCAATCGCGACTGGGCCATGCGACAGGGGCAGCGCGGGCCGCCGGCGGTGTTGCGCACGCGCGCCTGGTACAACGAGGACCTGAACTCGCGCTGGTTTATCGTCCCCGGGATCGTCGGCCTGCTGACCCTGGTGGTGACCTTGGTGGTGACCGCGCTGTCGGTTGCCCGGGAACGCGAGCAGGGCACTTTCGACCAACTGCTGGTGACGCCGCTGCGACCGCTGGAGATACTCATCGGCAAGGCGTTGCCGGGTGTGCTGATCGGCGTGTTGGAGGCGAGCTTCATCATCGCCCTGGCGGTGCTCTGGTTCGACATCCCGCTGCGCGGCAGCGTCGGCGCGTTGTACGTCGGTGTGTTGCTGTTCCTGCTCTCGGCGGTGGGCGTCGGCCTGATGATCTCGGCGATCTCCGTGACCCAGCAGCAGGCGGTACTCGGCGCCTTCCTGTTCCTGGTACCGGCGGTGATCCTGTCGGGCTTCGCCACGCCGATCGCCAACATGCCCGAGGTCGTGCAATGGCTCACCTACCTGGACCCGCTGCGCTACTTTCTCGTTGTCGTGCGCGGTGTGTTTCTGGAGGGTGACGGTTACTCGCTGCTGTGGAACCAGTACTGGCCGATGGCAATCATCGGCGTGGTCTCGCTGGCCGCGGCGGGGTGGCTGTTCCGGCATCGGATGTATTGATTAACCCGCGGTAGCTACTCAGCGAGTAGATCAAATAAAGGGTAACTACTTGCCCATGGCGCCTCAACGCTACGCAGCCACCGCTATTGGCTGTTTCTTCCGGAAAACGCCGTGAATACTTCCCTGTAGGCTCGGCGGCGGCATCCCTGCCGCCGACGTTTCCTCCAGAAACAGCCAATAGCGGCGGCGATAAACCCGATAGCCTCCCAGCCTTACGAGCTTATACGTTGCACCTTGACGATCGCGGTCGGGCTGCGCCAGTCGTAGGTGGCGGCGTTCAGATCGCCGATGCCGTGTATGCCCGGATGGGTATGCACGAAGCCTTCGCCTCCGCTGCTGGAGACACCTTCACCCTGACAGACGGATGGCGGGCCGGGGATGTGTGAGCAGAGTTCGTCGTTGTCCTCGGTGCCGGCGTCCCAGGCCGGCGCGACGTATACCCGCATCTCATCACTGGTCGGCAGCGCGTCGCCGTTGATGGCGACGAAGGCGTCGTTGGTCGGTATCAGCATCGCCACGACCATGAAATGGGTGATACCCGGGCCGCCGGCCAGGGTCAGCGTGACCGAATGCCCCGGCGGTAGTACGTCACCGCTGCTCTTGGCTTCACCGACCTTGCCGCCGAGCGAGTTCAGCAGGTCCAGCGCGGGCTGCACATTGCCGGACTCGGCGATGGCTTCGAGTTCGCTGATCGCAGGTTGGCCAGGCTGAAAGGCCACGATACCCGCCTGGTGGGTGGCCATCAGCACCGGTGTGAATACCTGTGACTGGGTCATGTTGGTGATGGTTATCTGGTAGCTGGTTTCGGCCGAGACCATCTGGCTGAACAGTGCGCCGGCGCCAAGTAGAACGGCGGCAAGGGTGTGCCTTGGGGTTTTCATGCTCTCTCCTCCGAGATTTTTTTGATGGAATAGAGGGCGACCGGACAAGCTGGTGATTTCTTTCCGGTAACTACTCAGCTAACCGCTGAAATGCGCCAGCTCCGCGTTCAAAAATGGTCATTTACACTTGTAACCCGGCAATTGCTCCTGCATTGCCCTAATAAGTTACATCCCTGTAACGATCACATTTTTGCCTTGATCTGACGCATTTCAGCGGCAATCTGAGCAGTTACCCATGTTTTAAACGACTCGCTGAGTAGTTACTCT
>JALULB010000246.1:0-6659 GCA_027041035.1 Sedimenticola sp.
GTTGTAATTGTTGAGCAGGCTCTATGTACGATATCGGTATCGTAGCGGCCGGTCTTCGGGTCGCGGGTGATCTTGACATCGGTGACCGTGTGGCAGAAATCGCAGCTGATCCCCTGGCTGCCCTTCGCGATGGCCTCGTCGATGTCGACCTCGTGGCCTTCGTTCAGCACCACGTCCGGCGTATGACAGTTGCCGCAGTCACCGGGCTCATCGGGATGCACGGCCTTGTAACCCATGCCGTCTTTCTTCCCCTTGGCGTTCAGACCAAGATAGAACTGCCGGAATACCTTGTCATGTGGCGTCTTGCCCATCATCGACTGGCTGTAGTCGGCCAGTTGCTCGGTATGACAGGCGCCACAGAACGCATTTGGCTGGTACTTGTAGGCCGGGTCGTCGATGGCGCTTGCGTCCTGGGCCTGGGCCTGTGCCTGTGCCTGTGCCGACGCGGGCGCCATGAAGGGGAGCATTGCCAGCAAAACGCCTCTGCTCAGGCGGTTTAGAAAACGCTTGTTCGATCGTTGGATGCTATGCATTATTGGTATACCTGTCTATGGAGATTGTGAGAAAGACACCATTTGCGTCGATGGTCGATCAGGGAGAGATGTCTCCGGTCCGATCGCCATCAAGCGGATACCCGCGCCATGTAGTCACGCGCGATGTCACCGCGCAGGTGGTTGACGATACCAAGCATGCCATCGGCCAGGTAGCGCGAGTGAAAGCCCTGCATCGTCAGGTAGAGGCGCGCGATCTCGGCCCGGTCGTAGTGTGGGCACATGGTGACGATGGTCTTCTCCGGGTCGAGTTCGTCCAGGCGGTCCGGCAGCGCGTCGAGGGGGATATGCTGGCCGATGCCAACATGCCAAGCCGCGTACTCTTCGTCGAAGCGGATGTCGATTACCTGGGCCTTGTCCCGTGCATACAGATCGAGCATCTCCGGCAGCTGGATCTTCATGGCCTTGCGCTCGTCGTAGTCGAATTGGCGCAGGTAGTCTCCAAAATCTTTGTGTTTCATGAGGGTTTCCTTTGGGTGAGAAGGGATTGTGGCCGGTGTCCCGGCCTTACGATGCTCGTCTTCATAGCCTGGGTTCCAACACGATGCCCGCGCTGGCAAGCAGATCGACCAATGCGTTCGCGCTGCCGTCGACGGGTGCTTTTTCAGCATTCAGATACACTTTGTCGACGCGTTGCCGGATCAGCCAGGCGGCCAGTTTGATGGCTCTCCCATGTGGGTCGTCGAGAAACGGGTTCGTTACCCAGATTTCCCTGGTGGCCGATCCGGCCGGCGGATTCAGATCGCTTGCGTTTTCGGGCAGGTCCCGGATCAGGATGCTGTGTGCCTTGCCGAATACCGTTGCCGGGGTTTTGCGGTCGGATGCATAGAGCAGGGCAATTCTTTTTTGCGGTTTTCTGAATGGCTCATAGTGAATCGTCACCTTTTCCAGCGCGGGTATCTTCCTCTTCAGCTGCTCCTCCAACTCATCCACGAGCTGGTGGGCCGTGTCGAAGCCCTGGTTGTCCATCTCGACGGTCGCCTTGAGGAACAGCGCGCTGCCTGCCTTGCGGACGATGAGTTCCGATACCCTTTCGATCCCCGGAACGGAGAGCAGAAAGTCTCTCGCCACCTGCTCCTCTTCCTGGGCCAGCGAGGCATCGAGCAGCGACAGCAGTCCGTCACGGATCACCTCGAATGCGCTGTGGAAGATGAGCAGCGCGATGATCACCACGGCGAATTCCTGCACATAAGGAATCCGTAACAGGTGACCTCCGATGCCGACGAGTACCACGATGCCCGATCCGATGTCGCCGAACCAGTTGGCGACATCGCTGTTCAGACCGGGAGAGCGGAGTCTTTTCGATGCACGTTTCTCGAAAACGAAAAAGCCGACCTGAAGGGCAAGAATCGCCCCCATGATGAGCAGGGTCGCCAGTGGCTGGTTCGGGGGCGTCACGCCCTCGCCGACGAATACCGAGCGCAGGATCTCGTATCCGGCGAACAACACACCCACGCCGGCGGCGACCGCGGCCATGTCTTCGAGCTTGTACAGCCCCAGCGGGAAGCGCCTGGAATGGTGCGGCGCAACGCGGACCGCGATGTAGATCAGCGCGGCGCCGACCACGTCGGAGAGGCTGTGAATGGCGTCGGCGAGCACCACCGTACTGCCCGAATACAGTCCCCAGCCCAGCTTGACCAGCGCCAGGAAGGCATTGAGCAGGGTAGAGGCCAGCATCCAGCGGCGTTTTTCGATCTCGACGGGTTTTACCCCGACTGTCGTGGACGAATCGCTACTGGCCGGCATCGTCGTTTCCACGGCGTAGCGTGCCGGCCAGCTCGCAGCCGGCGGCAAGTGTGTTGTAGACGGTGCCGAAGCCACGGACATTGCGGTGCAGCAGTTCAAGCCGCTTGTCGCTCTCGTCGGTGTCGATCACGATCTCGTAGTCGATGCGTTCCATCGTCGGGGGCTTGTCGCGCCGTTGGCCATTCAAATGTATGCGGATGTCGCGAAAGGAGAACTGGAGAATCGGCGCCACCCGTTCGATATTCTTGATCATGCAGGCCGCCAGCGCCGCCAACAGCAACTCGGCCGGGTTGAAGGCGTCGTCGCGACCGGCCGGGTCGGTGTCCAGCGTGAGGCGGGCGTCCTTGCAGCGCGCCTCGCTGCCGTGGGCATCGAGGCGGCGGGCCGTGACCCGGTAGGTCGATACCGGTTTCATCCGAACAATCCGTACAGCAGCTTTGCGGCGATCGCCAGCAGCACGATGCCGTACATCCGCTTGACCCAGCCGGGCTGCGCCTTGTTGGCCATCAGCCAGGCGCCGAGCTGCGAGCCGGCGATCACCGCGACCAGTGACAGTCCGGCCAGCGTCATGTCGACATGCCCTTCGGCCATGTGGCCGAGAAAGCCGGAGAACGACGAGAAGGTGACGATGAACGCGGTGGTCGCCGCCGCTTTCTTGGTCGGATAGCCCAGCTCCATCAGCATCGGCGCGACGATGAAGCCGCCACCGATACCGAGTAACCCGGCGATGAAGCCGGCGCCGCCGCCGACCACGCCGCCGACCACCGCGCGCCGCGTGTTGCTGGCCATCTCGGTCGGTTCGCCGCCGCCGGATTTCACCAGCGTGCGCAGCCCGGCGATCGTGACCAGCACCGCGAACAGCGCGATCAGGATATGTTGCGGCACATACTGCACCATGTGGGCACCGACCGGCGCCAACGCCAGGCCAGCGATCGCGGCGGGCAGTCCGCCGCGAAAATCCACCAGGCCCTCGCGCGCATAGCGCAGAAAGGCCGACAGCGTGGTGACGCCATTCAGCAGCAGGCCGAGCGGGATCGCGACCGATTTCAGCGGAAAGCCCAGCCACTTGAAGATTGGCACGTAGAGCATGCCGCCGCCGAGGCCGAGCATCGAGAACAGTACCGAGACGACAAAGATCAGTCCGCTGGCGAGCAGATAGGTAGACAGATCCATGCTCAGGACTCCTTGCCCAAGTGACGCCAGCGCGCGATCAGGTGATCACGCATCTTGCGTGGCCGGATGATGGTCACCGGCACCGGCGCCTTACGCACCACCCGTTCGGCGACGCTGCCGAGCAGTTGCTCGGCGATGCGGCCGCGCCCGTGAGAGCCCATGATGATGGCGTCGGCCTGTTCGTCTATCGCGGTGTTGATGATGCCGCGCCATGGGCGGTCGAAGACGATGCGGGTCTTGAAGGTCAGTCCGTCGCGCGCGTACTTCTTCACCAGTTCATCGAGATGCCGCCGCCCTTCCTTCTCCATCTCGTCGCGCAGTTCCTGCTCGCGATCCACCAGTCCGACCAGCCCGAGGCTCTTGATGTCCAGCGGATCGACCACATGCAACAGGATCAGCTCGCGGGTCTCGGCGCACGGGCATTCGACGGCATGGCGCAAGGCCTCCTCGGAGATCTTCGACAGATCGATCGGTACGAGTATCTTTCTCATCACAACCGCCCTCAGGCGCCCCAGCCGGAGCAGGGAATGCAGACGAAGTCACCTTCCTCGGTGACGCGCAGCTTGTTGACGAAGGTGACCTCGCCGCAGCGCGCGCAGCGGCGGGTCTTGAAGGTGCCCTTGCCCTTCGGTGGCTCGACGGACTGGACCTGACCGATGTCGAGGAACTGGTCCTCCGCCAGACCCAGGATGCGCTCGACCAGTGGATCGACCAGCTTGGCCGGGATATCCTGCGGTTCGACCCCCTGCGCGCGTTGCTGCACGAACGGTGAATTCAGCGCACCCTCGAAGAACTCCGGCTTCAACGACACCCGCACCGAGCGGCCGCCGGTCACGTCGATCAGCGTGAATGCCATCTTGTTGTAATAGAGCTTCTGGATGTTCGATTTGCCATAGGTGCAGCCGGTGGCGGTCATCACGCCATCGAGGAAACAGCCGGCGGCATGGCCCTTGCCGGTTTCGGAGCGCACGATCAATTCCTTGTTCTTCGCCCGCTCGACGCCCAGCGCCTTCATCGCCGCGAGACCGGCGCGCAGCCCCATCGGCATCGCCGGGCATTTGTGGCCATGAAACTTCAATCCAATGTCGAAATACTCTTGCAGCGTTGCATCCATTGTTGATCTCCTGTGATCTGTCTGATTATCGAAAGCAGGGGCGATGACAAAACAGCGATACCGATCCCCCGTCACGAGCAAGCAGGGCCATTGGACACCGTTTCTTCCTCGCTCACCTGGAAGACGCGCGTGGTCGGGAAAGGATGCAGACTGGAAGAAGGAAATCCCGGGCCGGTCGCTCAGCCTTGCCCAAAGGCCTCCAATTGGCGGCAGGCGGGGCACATGCGTAGCAGGTCGGCGCGGCCGGCCTCGAAGGAGGGGAGGGTTTCCAGCAACGCGATACTCTTGTCGACCAGGCGTTGGGTCGAGAAGGCCTCGCCGCAGCGCGCGCAGTGGGCGAGTTGGTCACTCTCGTGGATCGGCCGACAGGTGTCGTCGAGGGGAAAGCGGTCGTGTGCGCTCAGCGCATCCTCGGGGCAGGCATCGATGCACAGCCCGCATTGGGTGCAGCGCGTCGCGTCGAAGTAGAGGCAGTGGGTAGCCTGGATGTGCAGCGCGGAGACCGGACAGAGCCGCGCGCAGGCGCCGCACGGGGTGCAGCGGTCCTCTCTCGCCGCCAGGTCGCCAAGTCCCTGACGGGCAAGGCCTTGCAATACGATCGCCTCGTCAGCCGGCTTCGACAGCGCCCGAATCGCCTGAAGCAGGACGCCGCGTTTGTCGGCAGGCCATGTCGAGGGCGCATCGGCGCGGACGGGCGTGGCATCGTGGAGTGCGTGGTCTCCGATCTCCGAGAGCGCGGCGTGGCGGATGCGCGTGGGTTCGATATCGATGGCGGTGAGTACCGACCGGACCATGTCGAGCGCGTCGTCGAGTTGTGCGCGAGCCAGCGCGGAGGCATGTGGCGCGTCCTCGATGAACACGGCCGAAGCGCCCAACGCCAGCGTGGCGAGCCACACCTCGACGCCGATCGAGCCGACCGTGTGGACCGGGATGGGCAGCACTTCGTCCGGAAGAGATGCGCACAGCTCGAGCAGGCGCGCGGGTTCGCGTATCCGGTCGCGGTAGAACAGGATGCTCGGCGCGCGTTCGCCGAGCCGGACATAGCCCTGGATGAGCTGGTCGATGCGTTGCAGCATCCATTGTCCGGCTGTCCCGAAGAAGGCGTGCGCGACGCCGTTTTCCTTGTGACAACCCAGACAGACGGCGCGGTTCTTGTGCATGCTGTATTCCTTGCCGACATCGATATCGCCGTTGCGGATCGCCTCGGCGGTATCGGCCAAGTCCATGTCCTCTTCCGCGAGCACGGCGCCGGCGGGCGCCATCGGACCGAGCAGCAGGCACAGGCAGGTGATTCGCTTGTTCATCAGTAGTCTCCCCCTTCCAGTACATAGTAGACCTGAGGCCGGGTGCCGAACTCCTTCTTGATCTGCGTGGCCTGTTTGCGTCCGACCCACTGGGCCACCTGGCTGTTGGGGTCGTCTATATCGCCGAATACGCGCGCTTGCACTGGACAGACCAGGTCGCAGCTCGGGGTGTATTCGGGCACCTGTCCGATCAGGTGGGTTTCACCGCGTTCCACCGCCTTCTCCAGCTTGTGCCAGCAGAAGGTGCATTTCTCGACGGTCTTCGCCTTCTTGCGATGGGTCGGATGGCGCTTGGTGTAGCTCTCGGCCTCGTAGGGTGTCTTCTCGCCATTTTCATAGAGGGTGCCGATCTCATTGTTGTACTGCGGCACGCCATAGGGGCAGGCCGCGGTACAGTATTGGCAGCCGATGCACTTGTCGTAGTCGATCAGGACCACGCCGAGCGCGTTCTTCGAGATGGCCTTGACGCCGATGGCATCGCAGGCGGCCTTGCACGAAGGATGCTCACAGTGCATGCAGTTCATCGTGACGAAGCTGCGGCCGACATTGGGATATTCGCCTACCTCGTGTTCCATCATCACGTTCCAGGGCGAGCCTGGCGTCAGGTGGTTTTCCACGTAGCAGGCGGCGAGGCACGAGCGGCAGCCCATGCAGCGTTTGGTGTCGATGACGCGTACCAGTTTTGTCATTGTTCAGTTCCCCTCTGCCTCAGGCCTTGCGGACCCGGCACTTGGTGTCGTTGAAGGAATTCACGCCGGAAGTCACGTCGGG
>JALULB010000246.1:6669-9004 GCA_027041035.1 Sedimenticola sp.
CCACCACGTCGGGACGGATGCCCTGACTCAGGCGCGCCTTGCCCTCGGCCTCGCCGATGCGGGTCTCGATGACCAGACGGTCGTCGTCGGCGACGCCCATCTCCTTCGCTGTCCGGGTGTTGATCAGGATGAAGTTCTCGTCCGAATCACCGAGGCGGTTCAGGATCGGGTTGTGCGAGGTGTTGCCCGATTGGTTGCGGTACATGCGCTTGTAGGTCATCAGGTAGAACGGCAGCTCGCCGGCCTCGCGATGCGGCGTCGGGAAAGCGTGCTCCTTGCGCGGCAACGGCGACAGCGCAACCCGGTAATACGCCAGATCGATGTTCCCGATCGCGTTTTTCTCGACGGTCTCCTTGACCTTCTCGTAGGTGCCGATGAGTTGATCGGCGTACAGTTTCATCTTGGGCTTGCCCGGCCCGCGATAGACCTTTTCCACACCGTGCAGATAGCGTTCCTCGGTACTCAGCCGCCGACCGATGAAGGCATGCTCGATCGCGTAGCTGAACGGCTTGCCGGTCTTCTCCCGCCACAGGGCGGATACGGCGTCCCGCGAGGTATAGTCGCGGCCGGTCTTCAGCGGATGCTTCTTGAGCTTGAACTTCTTGTTGATGTTTTTGACATAGGTGTCGCGGATGCCGGTACGTTTTGCCAGCTCCCAGATGATGCCCCAGGCATCCAGCGGGATATTGTAGACATTCGCCAGTGGTTGGCGGATCGCGGTATGGCTGCTGACCGGCGTCCAGCGCGTCGGCGAGAACTGCCATGCCTCCAGGTAGGTGAGGTCGGGAAACACGATGTCGGCCATGTGCGCGGTCTCGGTCAGCACGATATCGATGGCGACGTTGAAGGTCTTGGCATAGCCCTCGAACTGCTTCATTGCGTCGGAGGTCGAGAAGGCGCGGTTGGTGGCATAGAAGATCTGCATCTCCGGCTTGTAGGGCAGACCGAAGGCCTCGGGATCGAGCAGGGTGAGCGCCACCTGTTGGCAGACGTTGTGGGTGGCGTGCGGAAAATAGACGCTCTTTTGCAGGTCCACGCGCTTTGGCGGGTATTCGCACTTGGACGGCTTCATCTGCGCACTCGGCTTGGGATGATGCAGATGCATGCCGCCGACCGCGTCGTGGGCGCCGAGCAGCATCATCACCAACTGGCCGGCGCGCCAGGTCTGGGCGCCGTACTCCTTGGCCGCCACGCCGCGAAAGGCATGGATGGCGACCGGTCGGTAGCGCAGACGCTTGCCGTCGATGACGATGGTCGAACCGATGCGCGCGGTCTCGCCCATCTCTTTCGCCAGGCCGCGGATGGTCTCGGCGGGAATGCCCGTGACCTTCTCCGCGTATTCCGGGGTGATCTCGGCGACCTCGTCGCTCAGGACCTGCAGGCCGGTGCGGTAGGGCTTGCCGTCGACCGCGTAGGTACCGGTGAGCGCCGGCACGACGCCCTCAGCGTAGGGGCGGGCCTGTTTGCGACCGAGGTCCCAGACCAGTGGTTCGCCGTTTCCGTCACTGAGTACATGGCCGTCGTCCCCGATCAAGTGGGTTGCGTTGGTGTAGTCGGCCAGGTATTCCCGGTCGATGGTGTCCGCCTCGATCAGTTGGCGCATGAGACTCAGCAGCAGTACCACATCCTTGCCTGGTCGGATCGGGATCCACTGGTGCGCCTTGGCGCCGGTGTTGGAGAGCCGTGGCTCCACCGCGATGAGTTTCATGCCGCGCGCGATGGCGTCGGTGGTCGAGTGGTCGAGCCAGCGGGCCCACTGTTCCGCCTCGAAATAGTTGGCGCCCAGGTTGAGCTGCAACTCGCAGTAATCGAGGTCGGGCAGGAATTCATGATGGCCCCAGGTGAGTTCGTCGCCGACATGGCGGGCGGCCTCGCAGGTCGTGGTGCGGTGGATGACATTCGGCGTGCCAAAGGCCTTGGCGAAGGATTTCGGGAAGCCGTCCTGGATCAGGTACTTGCCATGGCCATGGTGCCAGATGAGCTTGCGCGGATCGTCCGCGCGGATCTTCTTGAGCCGTTCGGCGACGGTATTCAGCGCCTCCTGCCACGAGATCTCCACCCAGCCGGGGTCTTCATGCGGGCCTTTTTTCGGGTTGGTGCGCTTCAGCGGCGCCTTCAGCCGATAGGGATTATAGGTATTGAACGGACCGGAGCCACCCTTCGGACAGATGCCCTTGTTGAACACCGTGGCGCGCGCCGGATCGGGATAGACCACGCGGATGATGCCATCCTCCAGCTTGATGTTCTGGCCACAGAAGTTGACGCAGTGGATACAGGTCGTCTTGACGTACTTTTCTCCCTGTTGCGCCGCGTTCCGCCGGGCGGCGGCGCCGGT
>JALULB010000247.1 GCA_027041035.1 Sedimenticola sp.
ACCCACAACGCATCCAGCGCGCGCTGGAGGTCTGGGAACTGACCGGCCGGCCATTGTCCGAGTTGCAGGAGGAAGGCCGGCGTCCCGCGACGGATTGGAGACTACTGAAATTCGCCCGCGCGCCACGGCGGCGCGCGGTGCTGCACCAGCGCATCGCGACGCGCTTCCATGCGATGCTGGAGCAGGGTTTCGAGGATGAGGTGCGGGCGCTGCGGCGGCGCGGTGATCTGCATGCCGAGCTGCCGTCGATGCGTTGCGTCGGTTACCGGCAGATGTGGCAGTATCTGGAGGGCGAACTGGATCGGGACGCGATGGCCGAACGCGGCATCATCGCCACGCGCCAACTGGCCAAGCGCCAACTGACTTGGTTGCGTTCCTATCCCGGTGTCGTCTGGTTGTGGGACGATGATGCTCCGGAGCATGCCGGGCGAGTGTTGGCGGCCTGTCGGAGGGAGTAGCCAGCGACCTCAGTCGCTGATGTCCGCCATCCACGGAAAGGGATTGCTTTCGTGTCCGAACGGCAGTGGCAGTCCGATCTGGATGGCGCGCCGGTTGGCGGTGAGTCGCAGATAGGCTTCCAGCATCGGCGCGTTCAGGCCGAGAATGCCGCGCGGCAGGCAGGCGTAGAAATAGCGGGTTTGCAGCTCGACCGCGTTTCGCAGCAGCGTACCGGCTTCGTGCTGGAACGGGGCATTCCACAGATCCGGGTTCTCGATGCGGATCTGGTTGATCAGATCGATACCGAAGGCGCCGAACTCGGCGTTGTGGCGCGCCATGGCGCGGAATACGCCATCGACACCGGGGAGTTTGTCGCGTCGCCCCAGTCCGAGCACCATGGGCAGCGCGGTATGCAGGATCAGGCCCTCTTCTATCAAGTAGTAGACGCAGAGCGCGCGCAATACCCGCTGCTTGTCGCGAGGTGATTCCACCCGCGTGGTGCCTGGAGGCAGGGCGTCGATAAACGCTTCCGCCCAGACGAGCGCGGCTTCGGTTTCCGCTGTATCCGGTGCCATGCGAAGGTGCGTGGCGAGGTCGCGAAGCTGATCCTGTTCGCGTCGTTTTCGCTCGATCTGGAGGCGGAGGTAAGCCTCGCATTCCGGGTTGGCGATCGCTGGCAGCATGGCGGTCAGCAATTGCCGGCCCATGCGCGGGGCCGCCTGCTGGAACAGGCTCAGGGCGCGGCCGAGCATGCCTCGCTCGTCCTCGCTCAAGGTATCGGGAACATGTGAGGCCGTCGGGTCGCCGGGAACGCCGTTCAGACGTTCGGCCAGGGTACGCAGGTAGCGTTCTCGTGCCCAGCGGTGTGCTTGCGACGGCAGTTTCGCGCTGTCCGGGGCCGGGCCGAATATCGGTAGCGGCCAGACGCCGCCGGTTTGCGATCCTCCGTCGTTGCCATAGTCGTCGCCGGGTTCGCGTATATCCAGCTCCCGGTTCGCGGTGTCGCGCTGCGGCGCAAAGTGATAAGTCGGCACCGAGGGTGGGCGAAACGGGGCGCGAAACAACGGTGTCAACAGCTTATGGGGTTGGCTCCAATCGGGCATGAATGCGATTCCAGGTCGAGTTCGTATGGCGAAGGATGCGCTCGGAGACCACGTGAGCGGCTTCCTGTTTTCGTCCTCCTGGGAGGCTGTGGAAAATGCTTCGGAAGCAAGTCGCTGTAATCAATATATACCGTTTTTTTCTTGAGTCAATCACAAGATCTTGTGTAAATGCCTGTGGAAAGGATGTGAATAACCTGATAACAACATGTTGGGCAGTTGCTAAATTACTGCTTTTCTTGAAGGTTTCTATGTAACTACTCAGCGAGTAACTCAAATAAAGGGTAACTGCTCAGATTGCCGCTGAAATGCGTCAGATCAAGGCAAAAAATGTGATCGTTACAGGGATGTAGCTTATTAGAGCAATGCAGGAGCAATTGCCGGGTTACAAGTGTAAATGACCATTTTTGAACGCAGAGCTGGCGCATTTCAGCGGTTAGCTGAGTAGTTACGTTTCTATTTTCAAATCGCATGGCGGATAAGAACAAATTTCCAGAAGAATCGGAGTCGGGAGGGCCTTGATGACGAGCAAACGATCACGGTGGCGCCGCGTTGTTCCCGGTCGCTTGGGCATGGCGACACGATGAGCGTATCCGGGCAACGCATACATCGTCGGCGCGACGATTTTGGCTGGGTGGAGGTCTGGCAGGATGGCGATCTGCGCTATCTGTCTTTCGATGGCGAAACCGCGCAGAGCGGCATGAACGTGCATGAACCCGCGCGCCTGGTGTATGACTACACGCGTGCGATGGTGCTCGCGCTGCTGTTCGTGCCGCGGCCCCGGGAGGTCTTGCTGCTGGGACTCGGCGCCGGCAGCCTGGCCAGCGCGCTGCACTCGGGGTTCGACACACTCCGAATCCGCGCGGTGGAGCTGCGGCCACTGGTGGTCGACATCGCGAAGGAATGGTTCTTCCTGCCCGGGGACCGACGCCTGACGACCCAGGTCGGCGACGCGGGTGAATACCTGCTACATGCGTCGCGATCCGTGGATGTGATCTTTGCCGATCTGTACCAGCCGCAAGGAATGGACGAGCAACAGGTGCAAACCCGTTTTCTCGCGGCTTGCCGCAGTGCCTTGCATCCGGCGGGTATCCTGGTGGTCAACTATTGGCAGGCGAGCAATCTGACTTCACTGGCGCTGAATCAGACGCTTGGCGAGGTCTTTGGCCGGGATTTTCTCAGCCTGACGGTGCCGGGTGGCAACTGCATCGTGCTGGCCTTCGATGGCGGATTACCCGAGGTCCCACAAAGCCGCCTGATCGAGACCGCGCGGGGTCTCGATC
>JALULB010000248.1 GCA_027041035.1 Sedimenticola sp.
GTGCAGCAGGTTGCTCAGGGACTCGCAGTTCAAGATGGCCATCTCGCGGTCCTGGCAGCGTTGCATCACTGCCTGATTGTGTATCGCCTCTTCGGTCAGGGTATTCAGTTGTTGCCGCAGATGCGCGGGATCTTCGGCGGCGGGGAGGCCCGGGTGGAGTGTCTCGCCGCGCTTTGACTCGTTCACGGACACTTCGCTCGCATACCCGTTGGTGGCGATGACTGGACTCATAATCCTTATAGCGGGTGGGAACAGGGAGACTTTAGACTTTGTTTGAATGCACAAGAATGCCTTTCGCGGCGGTGATGCTGTTGGCGCTGTCCGGTGGCGACCTCCAGGCCGGATCGTTCGTGCGCTGTACCCTGGCCGATGGCGGCGTGGAATACCGCAATCCGCCGTGCCCGGACGGTAACGGAAAGGCGGTGGAGATTCAGCGTATGTCCGTCGGCAGCTTCAAGTATCCAGGCCGGCATGCGCGTAAGTCGAAAACCGGCTCGCGGAGCCGCAAGCCGGTGAAGCGAAAGGTCGCGAAGGCGAAGAAGAAGCGTCTGGCGTCCGACAAGTCATGCTGGCGCAAACGGCGCCGCTTGGAAGCGGTGGAAAAGCGCCTGCGGCGTGGTTATAAGGCCAGCGAGAGCGTCACGCTGCGTGACCGGCGCGACGAATATGAAGCCTATATCCGTCGCTTTTGCGGCTCGCGCGGTCGATAAGCGGCGTCACAGATCCTGGCTGGCGCGCCAGCTTTGCAGATCCGGGTATTCCCGATAGGCGCCGCTGGAGATGTACTTGAGCACGTTGGACAGGCGGATCAGACGCACGACGGAATCGACACGGATGATCTCCTTTCCTTTCTCGTCGAAGAAGATCAATGTCGGCGCGTAGAACAGACCGAGTGCTTTCGCCCAGCCCTTGGCCGTGGTTCGCTCGCCGGAGGGCGTGATCACCGGGGTATCCGACCACATGTCGAGCTGCACGCTGCTCATCGAGGCGAGCAATTGTTGTACCGATTCCTTGCGCAGCGGGCCGGTGTGCAGCACATCGCAGGCATGGCAATCGGCCTGCTCGAAGAACACCGCGAGCGGCTTGTCGGCCGGGAAGTGGCTGCGGTCGAGCATATAGGGCGGGCTTTCGAAGAAGTCTTCCTCGTTCAGGTCGCCGGCTTCGAATATACGGCTATGGTCACCGCGTTCCAGGTAGCTGGCGAAGGTTTCGCTGTGGTAGAAACCGTCGACAACGTATTCCAGCGCGGCGCGAAACTGGTAGGGTGGGTAATAGCCGCGCAGGCGGAAGGCCATCTTGCCTTGTGTGTTGTAGAACACCAGCGACGGTGTGAAGTTGGTGTTCAACGCGATGGCGTATTCACGCTGGGTCAGCGTGCGGCCGTCCGGCGTGGTGACCTCCTCGATGCTCCAGATATCGATTGGAACGACATCGAAATGCGCGCGGGTGTATTCGACGATATCACTGAGCCCGAAGTTGATCTTCATCAGCTTCTGGCAGTAGGGACAGCGTTGCTGGCCGAAATAGACGATGATGCCGGTCTTGCCGGCGTCCGCGGCTTCGCGGATATCGTCGCCCAGGTCGAGAAAGATGTCATCCTTGAACCAGTCCGGGTGCTTGATCGTGGTCTCCAGCGGTACGTCGCTGAACTCGTAGATCTCCTTGTCCGTGGGTTCCGAGGCGGCCGGCCAGGACGACGGCGCGCCAAGTGCGACAAGAACGGTCAGTATCGAAAGATGTTTTCTCAAGAGTAATCCAGCCTGTCGTTGGCGAGGTAGAGGGCGGCCACGCTGCGCGCCTCGGTAAATGCCGGCTGCCGCAGCAGGCCGGCGATGTCGCGGCGGGGCCAGCGGATCAGTTCCGGCGGTTCCGGTTCGTCGCCATCCAGCGGCTCCGGCCGCAGCCCGGTGGCCAGGACCAGATGTGTGTGGTGATCCATATAGCCTGGCGATACGCTGAGCGTCATCAACGCCTCCAGGTGTGTCGCGGAGAAGCCGGTTTCCTCGCGCAGTTCGCGATTCGACGCTTGCAGCGGGTTCTCGCCCGGCTCAAGGATGCCTTTTGGAAATCCGGTTTCGTAGCGTTGCGAGCCGGCGGCATATTCGCTGACCAGCAGGAAGTTGTCGTCCGTGTCGACCGCGACGACCAGTACCGAGGTATTTCGCGTGCCGAAGATGCGCTCATAGACGCGCTGTTCATCGTTCGAGAAGGTCAGGTGCAACTCTTCTATATTGAAGATGCGTGATCGCGCGACAATATTCCGTGTGTCTATGCGTGGTGGCTTTCTGGACATAGAATGCGATGTCTTTCAATGAACCGGGGTGAGACGATAATCCCCCGTGCTGGGGAAATCTGTCAATGGCGCATATCGATACGGATGACTGGGATCAGATCGATACGATCTTCCTGGATATGGACGGCACGCTGCTGGATCTCCATTTCGACAACCATTTCTGGCTGGAGCATGTGCCGAAGCGCTATGCCGAGGCGCGGGGGATCCCGCTGGAGCAGGCGCGCAAAGCCCTCGCGGAGCAGTACCAGGCCATCGAAGGCACGCTGAACTGGTATTGCCTGGACCATTGGTCCGAGACGCTGGGGCTGGATATCGCCATGCTGAAGGAGGAGGTCGATCACCTGATCCAGGTGCATCCACATGTCATCGATTTTCTGCAACGCGCGCGGCGGATCGGCAAGCGGCTGGTTCTGTTGACGAACGCGCATCAGAAATCGCTGCGTCTGAAGATGGACAAGACAAGTCTGGCGGGTTACTTCGATGCGATTGTCAGCGCGCATGACATCGGCCTGCCGAAAGAGGATGTG
>JALULB010000249.1 GCA_027041035.1 Sedimenticola sp.
CAATTGCTCCTGCATTGCCCTAATAAGTTACATCCCTGTAACGATCACATTTTTTGCCTTGATCTGACGCATTTCAGCGGCGATCTGAGCAGTTACCCTTTATTTGATCTACTCGCTGAGTAGTTACGAGTCTGATTTATAAGCCAGGAATCGCGCCAGAAAAAATCTTTCTGGCGCGGTTACTCGCAAGTTAAAACGTATCAGCCCGGAAAATCATGCCGAGCGCGTCTTCGCCGGGGTGCGCGGGTCGGAGGGAAGTTCGACCCGCGGGCATGTCGCGCGATCATCGCGCGAATGCATGAAATCTCCGGGTTAACGCCTATTCGCCGGCGCGGGTTCCCGAGTTGGTATACTGGGCGGATGAGCGACAAATCCCTTTTCGAGCAGACCCAGGACGCGCGTCTGCGCAAGCTGAACGTGCGCAAGCGCATCCTGCGCCTGCTGCTGAGCGCCGGGCTGGTATGGCCGATCGCGGCGTTGAGCGTGGGCCTGGGTATCGCGGCCTTTGTCGTCGGGATGATCTTCCTCGCTGGTCAGGACGGGCCGGGCATCCACCGCCTGCTGGCGCTGTCGGTCGGGGTGTCGCTGGTCGGGCTGATTTTCGTCGGCATTCGCCTGCGCGCCAAGCTGCTGAAGCCACTCGTGCTGCTGGAGGATTCCATCGCGCATGTCAGCGAGGGCGACCCCGGCGCGAACCTGGAGCTGGAGAACGCCGGCGTGCTGAACGACATGATTCGCGACATCGACAGCCTGAACGAGGAGTTGACCGATCTGTACGAGGACATGGACAGTCGCGTCGCGCGGCACACCACGCGGCTGGCGCAGAAGACCGCGTCGTTGAAGATCCTCTACGATGTCGCCGCGAGCATCAACCGGGCGCAGAATCTCGATGATCTGCTGATCCAGTTTCTACGCATCTTCAAGGAGATGGTCAACGGTCGCGCGGCGACGGTCAGGCTGGTGATGCCGGACAAGCGCCTGCGTCTGGTCGGCAGCATCGGTCTGGACAACGAGGTGTTGCTGGAGCACGAACTGTTGCCGGTCAAGCTGTGCATCTGCGGCACCGCGCTGTCGCCCGGCGACATCCTGTGCAACCACGATCCGGCCCGCTGCGCCGAGATGAACGGGCGCGAGATGTTCGGTTCCGAGAAGATCGAGTTGATCAGCGTGCCGCTGGACTATCACGAGCAGACCCTCGGCCTGTACAACATCTTTGTCGAGAAGCCCGGGGTGTCGCAGCGCGAGGACGTGATGGACCTGCTGAAGACCATCGGCAGCCACCTCGGCATGGCGATCGCCAAGCAGCGTTCGGATGCCGACGCGCGGCGGCTGTCGATCGTCCAGGAGCGTACCAACCTGGCGCACGAGCTGCATGACTCGCTGGCGCAGACCCTGGCCAGTCTGCGGTGTAAGGTGCGCATGTTGCAGGATACCCTGACCCAGTCTGGCGCGGGCAAGGCGGCGATGGACGATGTCGAACGCATTCGCAACGCCCTCGACGAGGCGCATATCGAGCTGCGCGAGCTGCTGAACAGCTTCCGCGCGCCGATCGACCAGCGCGGCCTGATCCCGGCGCTGGCGAAGCTCGCGCGACGCTATCAGGAAGAGACCGGCATCCAGGTGTTCTTCCAGAAGAACTGCGCGCAGACCAATCTCAGCGCCAGCGAGGAGATGCAGATCCTGCGCATCGTGCAGGAGGCGCTGGCTAACATCCGCAAGCATGCCGAGGCACATACCGTGCGCATCCTGCTGGCCCACCATCACGGGGATGCCTATGTCATCCTGATCGAGGACGACGGTGTCGGCTTCGACAACGCCCTGCGCGAGGGCCGGCCGGGCGAGCATATCGGCTTGTCGATCATGCAGGAGCGCGCGCATCGGCTCGGTGGTTTCCTGCGTATCGAAAGCGAACCGGGCGAGGGCACCCGGGTCGAACTGACATATAAACCCGACGCGCGCCTGAGCGAACCCTACGAAGCCACCGGAACCTGACCATGCGGGTATTGTTGATAGACGACCATGCATTGTTCCGCATCGGTCTGCGTGAATTGCTGGAGCGACGCGGCATCGATGTCATCGAGGCGGTGGGCGACTGCGAGGCGGGCATGAAGCTGGCGGCGGAAAGACAGCCGGACGTGATCCTGTTGGACATGCGCATGCCGCAGATGAGCGGTATCGAGGTGCTGAAGGCGTTGCGCCAGCGCGCGCTGGACATGCCGATCGTGATGTTGACCACGAGTCGCGACGAGAAGGATGTGATCGAATCGCTGCGCAACGGCGCGCAGGGCTATCTGTTGAAGGACATGGAACCCGACGACCTGATCCGCGCACTGGAGAACATCGTCGCCGGACAGAGCATCGTCGCGCCCGAGCTCACCGGCGTGTTGGCACGCGCGGTCAGTGGCGACAGCCCCGAGGTGGAAGACGACAAGACCTCCTCCTTCGACGACCTGACGCCGCGCGAACGCGAGATCCTGTGTCATCTCGCCGAGGGGCAGAGCAACAAGGTCATCGCCCGCCATCTGGGCATCTCCGATGGCACGGTTAAGCTGCATGTGAAGGCCATCCTGCGCAAGCTCGACGTGAGTTCCCGCGTGAAGGCGGCGGTGATGGCGGTGGAACAGAATCTTTGCGCGAGAAAAGAGAAAGAGTAAGCGGCCATGATGCGATTTATCGAGAGAATCCACGACCTGTTGAAGGACGTACCCGAGGACATGCCCTGGGATCTGGAGGAGCGTCTGGCGGAGCATCCCGAGGCATTGATCATCGATGTCCGCGAGCCGGA
>JALULB010000250.1 GCA_027041035.1 Sedimenticola sp.
GTATCTCACCTGGCCCTATGAATATCCCGGTGCCTACCATCCGCGCGCCTTCCGCGTGCGTGCCTGGATGCGCTCGCGCGGGCTGGATATCCCCTATCCGCGCATCCAGTTCGACACCTATTACGCATTGACCATCCTGCAGTTCGGCCTGGCGCATATCGTCGATCATTTCTCGCGTGACTACCTGATCGAGTATATCGAGCACGAGGCCGAGAATGCATTGAATCCCGGAACCTTCCCGCGCCTGAGCCTTGGCCCCGGGCAACGCTTCGCCTCGCGTGGCGCCTATATCATGCGGCGCAACCATCTCGACAAATACCCGCTGACGCGGGCCAGCGAGTGGATCGTGCCGGACAGCGGCGATTGAAGTATTCACATATCTTAATTCTAAGGAGAACCAAATGTATGGTATTAGTCCAAGAGAAAAACGCCTGAAATTATTGTTATCAACTGTTTTGCTCTCTTCCGGGAGTGCTTGGGCCATTCCTCTGGATTTCGATTTTTCAGGCGTCTTTACCGCCGACAATGATATCGCTTTCATCGATTTTTCCCTGGATGTGGACCGCACCGTGACCCTGTTCAGCTCTTCATGGGGAGATGATCTGGGCGACGGTGATGGCTGGATTGCCGGGGGCGGTTTCGACCCGGTCCTGACGCTTTGGGATAGCAGTGGCGTGCTAGTGGCGGAGCAGAGTGATGGCGATATCGAGGGTACCACGCAGTCGAATGGCGTGGATTATACCTACGGCGTTTGGGATGTCTTCGACTCTATCGCGCTTGCCGCGGGCGAGTATACAGCGACCCTCACCCAATACGACAACTTCGCTATCAATACGATTCTGGGTAATGGCTTTATGCGTGATGACAGCCCAAACTTTACCTTTGATGACGGCTTTGGAGCGGAGGCGCTTTTCAATGGTGACTGGATCGCGGACGATCCGCGTACCGGTGAGTGGGCGTTTCATCTTCTGAACGTGGATTCCGCAAACCAGGTGCCGGAAGCGGCCACGCTGGCGTTGCTTTGTGTCGGCTTGGCCGGTATCGGCTGCACTGGCAACAGGTCCCGGCGTCGCAACGCCTCGTAAGTTGCCTGGTGGGCGAGGCCCATTTTCAGCCATGAGTTGCATCCGGCAGGCGGCTCGTTCCACAATGCGACTCCAGTATATCTGAGGAGAATGCCAGTGGATGCACAGAAACTGCTTGAAGAACTATTACGCTCCGGTCGTCAACTCGCCGAGAAGGGCGTCGACATGGCCGAGGATGCATTGAATGTTCCGGAATCCGGTCCCGAGCGGGACGCCAAGCTCGACGGACTGAAGAAGGGCGCGATGATCGCCGGTGGCCTGGCGCTGATGCTGGGTACGCGCAGTGGTCGCAGCCTGACCGGCACCGCGATCAAGCTCGGCAGTCTCGGCGCGCTCGGTGGCCTGGCCTATCAGGCGTTCAAGAAATGGCAGACCGGCGATAGCGCGAAGCCGGTCAACGAACTGAGCGGAGCCGAAGGCGAGGCACGTGGCCGTCAGATCATCAAGGCGATGATCGCCGCCGCCAAGGCCGATGGCCACATCGACGCCGAAGAGCAGCGCAAGATCGAGTCCGAGATCATCACCATGCAGCTTCCGCAAGAGATGCTCGACTTTCTGAAGAGCGAGATCCACAAGCCACTGGATATAAACGATGTCGTCGCCGGCGTGGACTCGCCACAGGCGGCGGCCGAACTCTACGTCGCGTCGCGTATCATGGTCGGCAACCAGAATCCGGCCGAAAAGGCCTATCTCGACCAGTTGGCAAACGCACTGGGCATGACGCCGGAGCAGGTCGCGACACTGGAAAACGAGTTGGCGATCGGTGAGTGACGGGATCCCGCCCGAAATCCCACTTGGGATCGCAGTGACGGGCGCTTGTATTCTGAAGAGTTGCCGCTATCTTACAGTCGTTCCAACAGCGTTAAGGAAATCCAAATGCTTCGAATGAAGTGGGCTTTACCGATCATCTTGCTGCTCTTGCTTGGCGCCTGCACCCAGGAGACGCAGAATCGTTTCGGTCGTGCGTTGCAGAACTGGACCGGCACCAACGGCGTTCTGGAGGTCTACGCCGGTGACAAGCTGGTGCGGCGTTTCATCCAGGTCGACAAACTGACCACGGCGGTGGCGACCCAGGGTTCGCAGCCTCGCCCATACCGTTATGGTTATGGCATCTTCGACGCCAATCTGAATATGAAGAAGGATCCTGGCGAGAAGAAGGTGTACTTCGAGTTCAGCGATTACTCCACGCCGTATATCTTCTTCGAGGATCCGGTCGAATAATCGGATAGGGAATCAAGCGCGGCCGGAATCATAGGTGAAGGGGAGCGCAAGCAAGCGATCCATGTGATTGTCTTCTGGTAGCCTGAGTGCGCGCAGCCCCAGCTCGATATTCTTCTGTTGCTCGAATGGAAGGTGGCTCGCGCTGCCAAACAGATAGTCGAACCAGGGCGTGATAGTGCCGTAATTGCTGTCGGTAAAGCGTTGCTCGCTGGCGTGGTGCAGGCGATGGAAATCGGGCGTCACGATCACCAGACGCAAGACGCCATCCAGCCATCTCGGCAACAGGATGTTGGCATGGCTGAACAGGCTGATGGCAATGCGCAGATGGATATAGATCAACAGCGCCACCAGCGGTGCGCCCAGTAGCAGGGTGACCGGCAGTGTCAGCAGCGCGACCAACACGGCCTCGAAAGGATGATGGCGGTGCGAGGTGGTCACGTCCATCTCGGTGTCCGCGTGATGCACGGCATGAATCCG
>JALULB010000251.1 GCA_027041035.1 Sedimenticola sp.
TACTCAGCTAACCGCTGAAATGCGCCAGCTCTGCGTTCAAAAATGGTCATTTACACTTGTAAAATCACATTTTTTGCCTTGATCTGACGCATTTCAGCGGCGATCTGAGCAGTTACCCTTTATTTGACCTACTCGCTGAGTAGTTACAAAAAAACTATCGGGCTGCCGAGCGCGGGATTATGCCTACACCGTGATCGGCGGATCTGGGTACGTTAGCTTTGGAATATTTATCAGACGTGGAGAGAGACGGATGAGTGAAGCCGATATCAAACCCCTGAACGCCAAGGGTCTGCAAAGTCCGGCGGCGGCTTTTGCGACCTTCTGCAAGGAGGAACGCGAGCGCCGGGCCAGTTCAGGAGAATCTTTCGATGAAGACCGCTTCGATGAAGCGATGGAACTGGCGCTGAAGAAACTGAAGGTGCTCGAAGGGGAGGATCTGCAATGATCATTACGGATCTCACCGCGCGCAATCTGCTCAAATACAAGAAACTCCACCTGCATGGTCTGCCCGGTACCGGCCTGGTCGGTATCGCGGGCGAGAACGAATCCGGCAAGAGCAGCGTCGGCGAAACCATCTGCTTCGCGTTGTTTGGTCAAAGCTTCTCGCTGGGACCGGACGAAGGCAAGAAAATGCTCCGCTGGGGCGCGACCAGTGGTTCGGTAAAGCTCCGTTTTCTGGTGCGCGATACCGCTTACGAGCTTTCCCGATTTCTCGATAACGACGGTAATCACAGCGCCCGCTTGAGCCGGGACGGCGACGAAGCGCCGGTGGCCACCGGTATCCAGCGTGTCGAAACCGCACTGACCGCGCTGGTCGGGTTCGACTACGACGAATATGTCGAAGCCTTCTACCTCGCGCAACGCGAGATTCACGCACCGGAAGCGGGAAGTAACGCGATCAAGAAGATGGCCGGTCTGGCGGCGCTGGAGCACGCGAGCGAGGAACTGGACAGCGAGATACAGGCGGAGACCAAGGCGAGTACCGAGCTCAACCAGGAGATTCTCAACCTGGAGCGGGAACATGCCGATCTGGCGATCGACGAATCCCTGCTGCCAAGACTGGAACAGGAGCGGGAGTCACTCGCCAATACCGGCCGTTTGGCAAAGAACCTGTTGACTGAAACGGAAGAGGCCGCGACGGCCTACAACGCTGGCTGGCCGAAGCTGAAATCAGCGCAGGCGCGCAAGCGTTTTCAGGGCTTCTTCAAATTCATCTTTCTGCTCATTGCCTTGCTGGCCGGCGCCGCCTGGTACGTACTCACGCAGATGGGTGATTCCAGTCAGGCACAGCAGCTGGGTTCGCTGTTGGCGCGTGTTCCGCAGTGGAAGGAAGACTATATCCAGTACCTGCACTACGTTGCCGCTGGTGCCGCTGGCCTGTTCATCCTGACCTGGCTGTTTGGACTGGGCACGCGTTCACGTATTCGTGCGCTCAGCGAGAACGGCCCGCGACTGGCCGACAAGGCCGAGGCCCTGCGGCGCTTCGATTTCGACATCTTCCCGGAACCGGCCGAAGCCGTTGACGAGGAGGGTGGGGAAGCCAGTGAAACGACGCAGGAAGACGCCGATACCGAAACCGCCGCCACGCCTTCCTTGCAAACGGAACTTCATTCCACGACGGATGACGCCGCCATCGAACGCCTGATTTCCCGCGTGCGTCGTAACGAGGCGACACCCCAGGAGGTCGAGAATTTCCTCGCGGAGAAAACCGACCAGATCGAACCGCTGCTGGTGCGGGTGAAGATCGAGGTCGGCAAGCTTGCCGGGGATATTAGCGAGGAGCAGGAACGTCTGCAACTGGCGGCCAAGCTGAAACAGGATATCGAGCTGGCGCGCGAGAAGATGGCCCAGCACGCGGAGCGCGTCGAGCTGCGCGAGCTGTCGGGCGAGCTGCTGGCACTTGGCGGCCGTGACATGTCGCGGCGCTTCAATACCGAGGTGCGTGACCTGGTCGGTCGCCTGTTGCCGTTGTTTACCGAGGGACGCTACGAGCATCTGCAGATCGATGACAATCTGAACGTGCGCGTGTTCTCCACGGAGAAGAAGGACTTTCTCAATATCGAGGAGATCTCCAGCGGCACGCAGCGCCAGATCATGCTGGCGATGCGTCTGGCGGTATCGCAGCAACTCGTCAGCAGCCTGGTCAAGGATCGCCAGTTTCTGTTCCTCGACGAGCCGTTCGCGTTCTTCGACGCGGCGCGCACGCATGCTTCCTTGAAGGCATTGCCGCGGCTCAGCGACGAGATCACCCAGATCTGGGTGGTTGCGCAGAGCTTCCCGGAAGACGCGCGTGGTGACTTTGCCGCGTTGATCGATTGTGGACATGAGGTCGTCGAGCTGAGCCTCTGAACCCTGCCCGACCACGCGGCGCCTCCGGAAGCGGATGCGCCGCGAATCTCCCGCGGCAAGACCGCTACCCCCGCGTACCCACCAACACTGTGTTCAGGCTTCGATTTGTTCACGTAACTGTTGGTACAGCCTCTGGGTCGTTTCCAACTCGGCGAATGCCTGGCTGATGCGCTGATCCTGGATGGCGCTCCCCATTCTTCCCAGGATGATGTTCAGCCCCGGTAGGCCGCATATCGCCGCCGCGCCGCGAATGCGGTGTATCAGTTCCCGCAGTTCGGTCCACTTTTTTTCCTCCAGCAGTCGCCGAAGTGACACGATGTCGTGCTCCAGGTTGGTCACGAAGCGTTCCAGCAGATCGTCGGCGAGTTGGGCGTCTCCGCCGGTGGTCTTCAATGCCTGTTCGCGGTCGTACACCGGCGGAG
>JALULB010000252.1:0-283 GCA_027041035.1 Sedimenticola sp.
ACTTCGGCCGTCTCGACAGCCTGTTCGCCGCGCTGCGCGACGCGCTCGTCGACAACGGCCTGCTGGTATTCACGCTGGAGAAAGCACCCCCGGAGACAAGCGATGAAGACTATCGACTGAATCCGAACGGCCGCTTCATGCATGCCGAATCCTACGTGATCGAAACACTCGAAAAAGCCGGCTTCGGCGCGATTCAGGCAGGCGAGGAGATCATCCGGCGGGAAGCCCGGGAGGATGTGCTAGCGCATGTGATAAGCGTCCGCCGGGTGTCAGCCTCCGACAA
>JALULB010000252.1:293-2748 GCA_027041035.1 Sedimenticola sp.
TTTGGACCGCTCTCCCATCTTCGCAGTAGATTCATCCATAATCCGACAGCCTCCTTGCGGCAAGCGAGGACGCCTGCGATTCGTGAATTTTCCGGGCTAAAGGGGACATCGACCAATCTGGCGCCCACGCCTCGCGCCGATCAGCAAGGCGCCAGATTCGCATAGGCCACGACCAGCCACTTGCTGCCGGCCTGCTCGAAGTTGACCTGCACGCGTGCCGACTTTCCCTGGCCTTCGGCGTTCAGTACCACGCCTTCGCCGAACTTCGGGTGCTGCACGCGCTGGCCAAGACTGAAGCCGCTGGCCTCCTCGGCGACGCTGGTCGCGCCACCGGCGTGCCACGGCTTGCGCGTCTGCGCGACGGCGCGCACCTCCTCGACCAGTTCGGCGGGGATGTCGCGCAGGAAGCGCGACGGCATCGGGTAGTCTTCCTGGCCGTGCATCCGGCGTGATTCGGCGTAGGTCAGGTAGAGCTGTTGCATGGCGCGGGTGATCCCGACGTAGCACAGGCGACGCTCCTCTTCGAGGCGTTCGGGGTCATCCGCCGACATGCGATGCGGGAACAGGTTCTCCTCCACCCCGGCGATGAAAACGAGCGGAAATTCCAGGCCCTTCGCCGAGTGCAGCGTCATCAGTTGCACGCAGTCCTCGGAGGCGCCGGCCTGCTTGTCGCCGGCATCCAGCGCCGCCTGGGTCAGAAAGGCGGACAGGTCATCGGTTTCCTCGTCCTCGGAGACGAACGAGCGCGTCGCATTCACCAGCTCTTCGAGGTTCTCGATGCGATCCTCGCCGCGACCGTCACGACTCTTCTTGAAATGCGCCACCAAGCCGCTGGCCTCGATGGCGGTATCCATCAGCTCGTGCAGCTCCAGCTCGTCCATGCCCTCGGCGGTGGCCTCGATCAGGTCGACGAAACCCCGCAAGGCGTTGCGCGCGCGCGCCGCCATCCGGCCGCCTTCGAGCAACTCCAGCGCGGCCTGCCACAGCGAGCAGCCGAAATCGCGCGCATGCGCGCGCAGACCATCCAGGGTGCGCGGACCGATACCGCGCGGTGGCATGTTCACCGCGCGCTCGAAGCCGACATCGTCGTGCCGGTTCGCCAGCAGGCGCAGATAGGCGAGCGCGTCCTTGACCTCGGCGCGCTCGAAGAAACGCAGGCCACCATACACGCGATACGGGATGCCCGACTGGATCAAGGCTTCCTCGAACAGCCGTGACTGCGCGTTGGATCGGTACAGAATCGCTATCTCGGCGCGACGCTGGCCCGCTTCGATGGATTGCCGCAGGCGATCGACGACGAAGCGGGCCTCGTCGATCTCGTTGAAAGCGGCATAGATCCTGATCGGCTCGCCGTCGCCGTCCTCGGTCCACAGGTTCTTGCCGAGTCGCGAGGCGTTCTTCTCGATCAGGGCGTTCGCGGCCTTCAGGATATTGCCGCTGGAGCGGTAGTTCTGCTCCAGCCGGATCACCTTCGCCCCGGGATAGTGCTTCTGGAACTGGCGGATGTGCTCGACTCGCGCGCCGCGCCAGCCGTAGATGGATTGGTCGTCGTCACCGACGACAAAAATGTTGTCACGCCCACCGGTGAGCAGCCGCAGCCAAGCGTACTGGATGGCATTGGTATCCTGAAACTCATCGACCAGCACGTGCGCGAAACGCTGCTGGTAGTGTTGCAGGATGTCCGGACGTTTCAGCCACAGTTCATGCGCGCGCAGCAACAGCTCGGCGAAATCCACCAACCCGCCGCGTTCGCAGGCCTGTTCGTATTCAGTGTACACGCGGATCAGCTGACGCTGGAAGAAATCGCCGCCGTCGTCCAGGTGCTCCGGACGCAGGCCCTCGTCCTTGCGCGCGTTGATGAAGCCCATGATCTGGCGCGGCGGCCAGCGGGAATCATCGATCTCCAGCTGTTTCAGCAGGCGTTTGATCAGACGGAACTGATCGTCGGAATCGAGGATCTGGAAGTTCTTCGGCAGCCCGGCTTCTTCCCAGTGCGAGCGCAGCAGACGATGCGCCAAACCGTGAAAGGTGCCGACCCACATGCCGCCCAGCGGCTGACCGATCAGGGCTTCGATACGCCCCTTCATCTCGCGCGCGGCCTTGTTGGTGAAGGTCACCGCGAGAATCGACCAGGGCGTGGCGCCTTCCACCGCGAGCAGCCAGGCGATGCGATGCACCAGCACCCGGGTCTTGCCGCTGCCGGCGCCGGCGAGCACCAGCAGGCTGCCGACCGGCGCGGTGATCGCCTCGCGCTGGGCATCGTTCAGGCCGTCGAGTATATGTGAAACATCTTCCATGCCGGGATTGTAACCCGGAACACCGGCGCCGCCACTCACTCCTTCAGCTTGACCTTCAGGTGGCCATCCTCGACCGTCGCCCGTAAAGCACTGTTTTACATGACATATTACATGTCACTACAGCCCTCCGGCACAGATCCGGACGTGCGCTGCTAACG
>JALULB010000253.1 GCA_027041035.1 Sedimenticola sp.
AAAGCGTCAACCGGCGACAGAAAGACATCCTGTTTCGCAAGATCGACAAACACTTCGATGGCCAACTGGAGGGCAAGACCTTTGCCCTGTGGGGTCTCGCCTTCAAGCCGAAAACCGACGACATGCTCGACGCGCCCAGCCGCACCCTGATGGAGGCCCTGTGGCGATCCGGCGCCAACGTGCGCGCCTATGATCCCGCCGCCATGGAGGAAGCCGCGCGACTCTATCCAGACCAACCCGGACTCACCCTGTGCGACAGCGCCGAGGCCACCCTGGACGATGCCGACGCGCTGATCATCGTCACTGAATGGAGCCAGTTTCGCAGCCCCGACCTTGGCGTGATAAAGGCAAGGCTTCGATCTTCGGTAGTGTTTGATGGACGCAACATCTTCGCACCCGAGCAAATCACCCGCAACGGCCTGTGTTATTACAGCATTGGTCGCGAGGCATCTCCACCGGATCCATCAAGCCCCGCCACTTAACCGAATAAACCACCCGAAAAACAATAATATAAGTAAATTATAATAATAACAACATAGGGTTATCCCCCATTGACCCACGCGGGGATTCGCCGGATACTTCCCGTGTACGATTGTCGCACTAACGCAACACTTCACAACTTACAACAAATCTCAGGATTCCCCCCGGCTCCGCATCCGCCAGGGGCAGTCTGGCAAACTCAATGTCCGGAGGACTCCAAATGCTCAACAAAAAGTCACTGCTGGTCGCCGCGCTCGCCGCGGCGGTCTCGGCCCCAGCACTCGCTACCAATGGCTACGCCCCGCATGGCGTGGGTATCAAATCCAAAAGCATGGGTGGTGTCGGTATCGCCCTGCCGCAAGACTCCATCGCGGCGGGCCTGAACCCGGCCGGCATGGTGCATGTCGGTAACCGCTTCGATATCGGCGGCGAATTCTTCCGTCCGATCCGCAGCACCACGATCACCGGCAATGGCCAACCGGGACAATCCGCCGACGGCTTCTACGACGCCAGCGCGAAAAAAATCTTCTTTATCCCCGAATTCGGCTACAACCGCATGCTGAACGACAATATGTCGGTTGGGATATCCGTTTTCGGCAATGGCGGCATGAACACCGATTTCGTCAGCGTCATGCCGCTGCTGAGTTCGCCACGCCTGCCGGACGGCAGCCCGAACCCGTTCGCCGAGCGCTCCGGCATCAACCTGGAACAACTGTTCATCGTCCCGTCCTTCTCGATGAAGATCAATGACAAGCACTCCATCGGCATCGGTATCAACCTGGTCGTCCAGCAGTTCGGCGCCAAGGGCCTGCAGAACTTTGCCGCGCCCGCCGGCACGCCGTTCCAGGTTTCCGAATCACCGGACAAGGTCACCCATAATGGCGACCGTGATACCTCTTATGGTATCGGCGTGCGCATTGGCTGGCTTGGCCAACTCACCGACCGCCTGTCCGTTGGCCTGACCTACCAGTCCAAGACCAGCATGTCCGACTTCGACGACTACTCCGGACTGTTCGCCGAGGGCGGTGGCTTCGATATCCCGGAGAACTATGGCATCGGCATCGCTTTCAAGGCGACGCCAAAATTGACCGTAGCCTTCGATGTCGTGCAGATCAATTTCGGCGATATTACCTCAATCAGCAACCCGATAGACAAGCTGTTTACCGGCAACCTGCTCGGCAGCTCTGACGGCCCGGGCTTCGGCTGGGAAGATCAGACCGTGTATAAACTCGGCCTGTCATACCAGTACAACGACAAGCTGATGCTGCGCGCCGGCTGGAACCACGGCGATGCACCGATGTCAGGCCCCCAAACCCTGTTCAACACCCTGGCGCCCGCCACGGTCGAGGATCACCTGACCCTGGGGCTGACCTGGGCGCTGAGCCCGACCCGCGAATTGACGTTCTCCTACATGCATGCCTTCGAGAACACCATCAATGGCCGAAACTCCATACCGCCAAACTTTGGCGGCGGCGAAGCGAATATCAAGATGTACCAGGACTCCTTCGGTATTGCATTTGGCATGAAGATGTAAGATCAGCCAGAAAGGACACAAAAAAGCCGCCGAAAGGCGGCTTTTTTGTGTCCGCGCGGCTTAGCCCGGAAAATTCACGAATTCATGAAATTTCCAGGTTAGGCGCTCAAGTTTGATGGTAACTACTCAGCGAGTAGATCAAATAAAGGGTAACTGCTCAGATCGACGCTGAAATGCGTCGGATCAAGGCAAAAAATGTGATCGTTACAGGGATGTAACTTAGTAGAGCAATGCAGGAGCAATTGCCGGGTTACAAGTGTAAATGACCATTATTGAACGCAGAGCTGGCGCTTTTCAGCGGTTAGCTGAGTAGTTACGTTTGATGCAGCCGGTTCATCGCACGCTGGATCTCGCCACTGACAATCTCCGGCAGTGACACCAGTACGCGCGAAAGCGCGGCGTCCATCGCCTCACGGTCGCCCCGGGAAGGCCGTCCCAACACATAGTTGACGACCTTCGCCGCGCTGCCCGGATGGTCGATACCGATGCGCAAGCGCCAGAAATCCTTGCTACCCAGCACTTGTATGATGTCACGCAGGCCATTGTGGCCAGCATGCCCGCCTCCCTGCTTGAGCTTTACCACCCCTGGCGCGAGATCGAGTTCATCGTGCGCGACCAGAACCTCTTCCGGCTGTATCTTCAGGTAGTTCGCCACGGCACCCACCGCGCGCCCACTTCGATTCATGAAGGTCATCGGTTTCAGCAACCAGACATTCTCACCAGCGATCCTCGCGCGCGCCGTATCGGCAAAGAATTTCGCCTCGTTACGAAAGCTTTCGTTGTGCTCTCCGGCCAGCGCGTCCAACAGCCAGAAACCAGCATTGTGGCGTGTATGCGCGTACTCCGCTCCTGGATTTCCCAGGCCGACAATCAAACGAATCGGCAACGACATTCGAACCACCTCATAAAAAAGGGCTCTTGCGAGCCCTTATAATCCGCGCATTACAAGAATGAGCCGGTCACTCCGCCTTTACCATGACCTTATGCACCTGAACCACGGCCATGTCATGATCTTCGCCCAATGCCAGTGCCGGAATCGTAACGCCTTCAGGCAGCTTCAAATCACTCATGTGCAGCGCCGAAGGTGCTTCCATCTCGCTCATATCCACCTCGATATACTCAGGCAGATCCTTGGGCAGGCAGCTGACCTCCACATAACCCAGATTATGCGATACCTCGCCACCGAGCTTCACGCCCGGCGCCTTGGACTGATTGACGAAATGCAGCGGGATACGCTTCACCAGCGGGCGGTCGTCGCTGACGCGCTGAAAATCCACATGCATGACGATGGGCTTGGCTGGGTGGCGCTGGAGATCCTTCAGCACCACGGTTTCCGCCTTGCCATCGACGCTCACCGTCAGGATATGCGTATAGAAAGCCTCGTTCTCGAGGTGTTGCAGCAACACATTGTGCGCCACCGATATCCGCACCGGGTCGATATCCGCGCCGTAGATGATGCCAGGAACTTTGTTCTCGCGACGCAGGCGGCGGCTCGCACCCTTCCCCACATCGGCTCTCGGCTCCGCATCAAGCTCAAAACTAATATTCATCTCTATTTCTCCAAAAAACAAAAAGCGCCATCGTTCCGCGACCAGAACAATGACGCCGCCCGCGCCGGATCACGCGATCCGGCATGAATACGGTCTCCGCCGCCCAGCGGCGAATCACCGCAAGTATAAATATAGCCTCCGCCAGCGCCTTTGTTGGGCACGCTACGCTTTGCCCAACCTACAATGACTTGCTAGGGACGAAATAGCACGCACGCTAGAATCCGAGGTTTGGCTGGCTGAAGCTATACACTAATCCATGAACAGCCTTTGTTGGGCACGCTACGCTTTGCCCAACCTACAATGACTTGCTAGGGACGAAATAGCACGCACGCTAGAATCCGAGGTTTGGCTGGCTGAAGCTATACACTAATCCATGAACAGTGAGCTGACCGACTCATCATTACTGATGCGCCGCATGGTTTCGGCGAAGATACCGGCCACGCTCAACTGTCGGATTCTGTCACAAGCCTTCGCCTCCTCGCTGAGCGGGATGGTGTTCGTCACCACCAGCTCATCCAGCTCGGAGCGGCGGATATTATCCACTGCCGCGCCGGACAATACCGCATGCGTCGAGTAGGCCAGCACGCGGCCCGCGCCATTCGCCTTCAGGGCCGACGCCGCTTGGCACAGCGTGCCGGCCGTGTCCACCAAGTCGTCGACCAGCACGCAGGTGCGTCCCTCGACATCCCCGATGATATTCATCACCTTCGCGACATTCGGCTTCGGGCGGCGCTTGTCGATAATCGCCAGATCGGCGTCATCGAGCTGTTTCGCCAAGGCCCTGGCGCGCACGACACCGCCGACATCCGGCGAGACCACGACGATGTCATCCGTATACTTCTGCCGCCATACATCGCCCAGCAGGATCGGCGAGCCGTAGATATTATCCACCGGGATATCGAAGAAACCCTGGATCTGATCCGCGTGCAGATCCATCGTCAGCACCCGGTCGGCGCCGGCCACGCCAATCATCTTGGCCGCCAACCGCGCGGTGATCGGCACGCGCGCGGAACGCACGCGACGATCCTGGCGCGCATAACCGAAATACGGGATTACCGCCGTGATGCGATGCGCCGACGACCAGCGAACCGCGTCGAGCATCACCAACAGCTCCATCAGGTTATCGTTGGTCGGCGCGCAGGTCGGCTGTACGATGAAAACATCCCGGCCGCGCACATTCTCCTGAATCTCGGCACTGATCTCCCCGTCGCTGAACTGGGAAATAGATGCCTTACCCAAGGGCATGCCGAGACAAGCAACAATCTCCCGAGCCAATGCCGGATTGGCATTGCCGGAAAAAACCATCATCGCGCCTGCTGACAAAATAATTCGCCTTGTTACTTTTGCCGGTGGTGATTGGCTGGGGCGGCAGGATTCGAACCTACGCATGCAGGGATCAAAACCCTGTGCCTTACCGCTTGGCGACGCCCCAAAAAAACACTGATACTAAAACACTGACTCGGCGATGTGAAATCACTGAAACTTCAGCCGTCGGCCGCTTCGCTCAGTTGTCTGTGCAGCAGCGAGGTGTTCGCCCCGCGCGCGACAAAACCGCTGAATCTGTCCGGCAGCCGTTCCAGACACTGTTCGGCCCGCCCCCGATCGGCGAATTCCGCGAACAGGCTGGCGCCGGTACCGGTCATGCGGGGATCGGCGTAACCGGATAGCCAATCCATCGCATCGCGTACCTCGGGGTAGCGCTTCAGCACGACGCTCAGGCAGTCGTTGTCGATCACGCCGCCAGCCAGAAAGCGGGATATTGTCGTCGGGCTGGTATCGCGTGTCAAATCCGGAGCGGAAAAAATCTCGGCGGTGGAGACCTCGCAGCCCGGGCCGACGACCAGATACCAGGGCTCCGGCGGCTCGATGGCTTGCAGACGCTCGCCGACACCCTCGGCCCAGGCGGCCCGTCCATGCACGAATACCGGCACGTCGGCGCCCAGCCGCAGGCCCAGACCAGCGAGCGTCTCGGCATCCAGACCGCAACCCCATAGGCGATTCAAGACCAGCAGGGTGGTGGCCGCGTTCGAGCTGCCACCACCCAGCCCGCCGCCCATCGGTATCCGTTTCCGGATCGCGATGCTGACGCCCCTGGCTGTCGTTGGGCAGGCCGCCTGAAGCAATCGCGCCGCGCGAATATTCAGATCGTGCTCGACATCCACGCCGGGAATCGCGTTGTCGCGCAGAATCCGGCCATCGTCGCGCAACAGAAAACGCAGTTCGTCGGCATGATCGAGAAACTGGAACGCGGTCTGAAGCGCGTGATAACCGTCGGCGCGGCGCCCGGTGATATGCAGAAACAGGTTCAGCTTGGCCGGCGCGGGCCACCAGCGGGCTGCCATCCGGTCTTTACTGAAAGCGCCGCAGCGCGGCCTTCAGGAAACGATTGTCCGGATCCTTCTTCAGCGCGGCCTTCACCAGGCCGCTGGCCTTGCGACGCTCGCCGGCGGCCCACAGCACCTGCGCCAGATGGGCGGTGATCTCGCCATCGGGCAGTTTCTCATGTGCCTTGCGCAGGTATTCCAACGCCTCGTCGTAGCGGCCCATGCGGTACAGCACCCATCCCATGCTGTCCATCACCGCCGCGCTGTCGGGGCGCAGTTTCAATGCCCGGCTGATCAGCTGATAAGCCTCCTGATAGCGATCGGTCTTGTCGGCCAGCGTATAACCGAGCGCGTTCAAGGCATCGGCGTACTCCGGCTTGCGCGCGAGGATGGCGCGCATGTCCTGTTCCAGCACATCGATGTGTCCGAGTTCGGCGGCGATCAGGCCACGGCTGTAACGCAGGTCAAGATTGCCGGGATACTCCTTCAACACGCGGTTGTACAACGCGTAGGCCTGGTCGTCCCGACCGCCCTCGTGCAGCAGTTCCCCTTCCAGCATGAAACTGTCGATACGCCGGTCGGGAAAGGTCTCGCGAAAGCGATGCACCACATCCAGCGCCTTGTCCAGGTCGCCCGACAATGCCAAGACACGCGCCAGCCGGATCCGTGCATCCTGCCGGAAAGAGCCGTTGGCGACAGCCTTGTACCATTCCGCCGCTTCCTTGTAGCGTTTTCGCGATTCCGCCACCTGACCGAGATAGTAGGTCACCTCGTCGGTCTTGAAACCTTTCGCGCGCAATTGCCGCAGTTGGCGCTCGGCATCGTCCCAATGCTTCAGTTGCAGGGACAGGATCGCCATGGTGTAGAGAATCTCTTCCTCGTCCGGATGCGCCTTGTGCAGCTTCTCGAACTGATCATAAGCCTCCCGCAAACGGCCTTCATCCACCAACAGGCGGGCCAGCGCGACGCGCAGCGGGCGATTCGCCGGGCTGGCCGACAGGCCACGCTTCAATACCTCGATCGCGCGCTTGGTCTGCTTTTTCGCCACCAGCACCTGACTGAACAACAGCGCGGCACGCGCGTTGTCGGCATCCTGCTGATAAACCGGCTCGATGTACTTCCCGGCCACGTCGAACTGCTTTGCCGCCAGCGCCAACAAGGCGACCGCGTACCGCGCCTTGGCGTCGTTGCCGGATTCTTGCGCGAGGGTTTCCAGCAGCGGGATGCCCGCTTTCGCCTGAGTCGTCTTGGCGAAGGCCGCGGCGGCCTGCAGATAGCCATCCTTCCCCTCGGCCTTGGCGATCTCCAGGATCGCGCGCAGCTGTTTCAGCGCGCCGGCCCGGTCCCCGCGTTGCAAGGCGACACGCGCGGCCAGTTGGCGCGCGTCGATCGCGTTCGGCGCCACTTCCACCCACAGTCGCACGGCTTTATCCAGCTTGGCCTTGTCCTTCAGATAGGCCGCGATACGCGCCGCGCGCCGGGCCGCGTAGCGCGAGCCGGTCAGGCGCGCGACATGCAGATAATGGTTCAACGCCAACGGCAGTTCCGCACGGCGCGCGCCCAACTCGCCGACCAGAAAGCTGAACAGGGTATCGGAATCCAGCTCCTGGTCACGCGGCGGTGGCTCTGGAAACGGCAGCTTGACGGCCTTTTCGGCTAGCGCGCCATCGGCGTTTCCCGCCTGCGTATCCGAACGCACCAGTCGATCGCCACAGCCGCTGATGAGCAACACCACGCCGCACACCAGCGCGAACCGCCCGATCGCCGACCAAGCAGAACCCAAATGAACTCTCATCGTGTGTTCTCTACTCATTCAAAACATTATATAACCGCCCGAGGGCGTGGTGACGATTAATTGACCTGGGTTCCATCCCGCGGGCGGATTTCCGTGTAGAATTCTTGCATTCAAGTGGCTGATAATCCAGAATTTAACCCAATCACACCTATCACAACGGTAAATCATGGCGCTAATCGTCGTAGGACTGAACCACAAAACCGCTCCGGTAGACATCCGCGAACGCATAACGTTCGGCCCGGATATCATCGTCGCCGCGCTGAAAAGCCTGAAAAAGCTGGCCGGCGTGCATGAGACGGTCATTCTGTCCACCTGCAACCGCACCGAGGTGTATTGCGCCGCCGACGAGCGCGCGCAAAACGCCATCCAGCGCTGGGTCGGCGATTTCCACGGCGTCGACGCCGCCCTGACCATCCCGTATCTGTACACCCACGTGGACGCCAAGGCGGTATGCCATCTACAGCGCGTCTCCAGCGGCCTGGACTCGCTGGTGCTCGGCGAGCCGCAGATCCTCGGCCAGGTGAAGACCGCATTCAACACCGCCGCGGACGCCGGCACCAGCGGCAAGCTGCTCGGCCGGCTGTTCCAGCACACCTTCTCGGTGGCCAAACAGGTCAGAACCGATACCAGCATCGGCAACAGCCCGGTCTCGGTCGCGTTTGCCGCCGTCAGTCTGGCGAAGCAGATCTTCAGCGACCTGCACAAGCAGACCGCGCTGCTGATCGGCGCGGGCGAAACCATCGAACTCGCCGCCCGGCACCTGCACCAGCAGGGACTGACCGGCATGATCATCGCGAATCGCACCGTGGCGCGCGCCGCGTATCTCGCCGAGCAATTCGACGGCGAGGCGATCGGCATCGACCAGTTGTCCGATCACGTCGCGCGCGCCGACATCATCATCTCGTCGACCGCCAGCCCGATCCCGGTGCTCGGCAAGGGCACGGTCGAGAGCGCGCTGAAGCGCCGCCGCCATCAACCCATTTTCATGGTGGACATCGCCGTGCCGCGCGATATCGAGGCGGAGGTCGGCGAACTCGACGATGTCTACCTGTACACCGTCGACGATCTCGAAGAGGTCATCGAGGAGAACCGCCGCTCGCGTCTCGAA
>JALULB010000254.1 GCA_027041035.1 Sedimenticola sp.
CCATCAGCACGCGATACAGGCTTTCCGGATGCAGTGATCCCTGTCCCGCCAGATGCGCCACCAGCGGTGTATAGCGATTCACCGCCTGCAACAACAGGAAATCGGCGATCTCCGCGGTACCGCCGCTATGCCCGGAGGCGGTGACGCGGCCGGAAAGCGCCTCGCAGCGATGTTGCAGCAGGCCGAGCAGCTCCTTCACGAAAGCCGTCAGCACGGCAGCCCCCTGGCAGGCGACGGCGGTCGGAATGAAGGCATCGTCGAGCAGCACCTTCTTGTCGCTCTGCACCTCGACGATGCGCGCGACCGGAAGACAGGCGTATTCGTCACGCTTGTCGCTCGCGAGCATCAGGCGGGTACGCAGCTTACCGGTCTGCAGCGTGGCCGCCTCGGTCTGCCGGGAGACATTGTCGGCGACATCCTCCTCGTGCGTGATGTAGCGCGCCAGCGTGTTGCCCTCGCGATCCGGGTTGCTCTCCTCGCTACCCGAACGTCGTACCGGCAGGGCGAGATAGACCACCATGTCGTGCACATTCTCCGGCACGTCCAGGGCGGCGGCGGGATCGTCGTCATCCGGCATCTCGAACGGCGTGCCGTCGGGGAAGATCCCTTTCGCTTCGAGGATCGACAGCTTGCCCAGCGTCAGCAATTGCTCGTCGAACTGGAAGGACTCGATCCCCCAGCCATGGCCGCGCAGCGCGCCGCAACGGTTTTCGACAAAGTGTTCGATATAGCGGACATGCTGCTGAAAGTGCTGGGGACGGAGAAACATGCCCTCCGACCAGATGACCTTATTGTTCCAAGACATTGCGCTTCCAGACCGACTAGGGTTGAACCGAAACCGTAACGGCCAGGCGTTCGAGCTGTATCCGAACCCCGACCTTGGACTTGCGTGGCAACGCCGCGAAGGCGCGCCAGCGAGCGTTCTCCAGATCACGAAACGCCGCCAGCACGCCGATATAGTTCGCCCGTGGAGAGAAGTCACGCTTGAAATCCAGTGTCTCCCCCGGCCTGAGCTCCATCTCCTCGCGGGCGATCAGATCCTCGCCGATCACGCTGGATTCATTGTCCAGCAGCGAGAAGAAATCGGCCGACTGAAAGGCGCCTATGGTCTTCAACTGGTAGATACGCACGACCACCGGCGACGCGCCGCCTTCGTAGTTTGGATTGAGGTCGTCCGCGGCCGCGATCTGCCCGTTGAGTGTGATGCGTTTCAGATCACCCGAGCAAGCCGTCACCAACAGCGCCAACAGCAACACAGACAGATAACGACCGCCATGCGCGACAAGGCGCGAACAAACGGTGGACAACGAGGTAGAAACTGACATGGCGATCTCCGACGCGGTATGCATCTTATTCTGGTTTATCGGACATACGAAAACAACACCTTCAACGCCGGATTCACCGATTCCTTCCCGAGGACGATCCAGCGGCACTCAAACGCTTCAGACGCAGACGCGCCTTGGCGTATTCCGGCCGGTAACGCAGCGCCAGACGCAACAGGCGGATGGCTTTTTGCCGATTCCTGCCCTGGGCGCTGATGGCCTGCCGGTATAATCTGGAAGCATAGACGTTTTTCAACGCGACGACGCCATCGCGGGTAGCGACGTTCCCGTCGCCAAGCGACTGCGCCCGGTCCAGACAGCGCAGCGCATCCGTGGCATTACCTTGCGCAAACAACTTGTCGCCCAATGCGATCAAATCACCGATCAAACGGTGTCTGTCTCCGTCTCCGACGGGATTCCGCCGCAGCAACGCGACCAGACGCGTGTTTACCACGGGTGCATGGCGCCCGCCAGCCGCGCCCCGGGAGGTCTTGAGCGACTGGACGCCAGCCACCGGCTTCGGCGGTGCCAGCGTCTTCTCCATATCAGCCGGGTCGCGATAAGCGGGATCGATCGTCGGCTGGCGTTTGTGTAACGCCGCGCTTTCCCTGTCGGTCTCGATACGCGCCAACAGGGCAAGCACCCGCCGGTTGTCCGGCTCCAGACTCAGGGCCTTCAGCAGCTCGGTCCTGGCCAGACCGGGCTGCCCGCTCTTCAACGCGCGTTGCGCGGCCACCTGGTGATGCCCCGAGCGCTGACGGATGAGAGAGCGCACGTAGCCGATGCGCCGCAACAACCCGGTATCCTCGGGGTTCAAGGTATTCACGATCTGGTAATGCTTCAGCGCGCCGGCCAGATCACCCGCGTCGAACTCCCGCCCGGCAGTCGCCAGCGTGCGCTGGGTAAAGCGCTGGACATCATTCTTTCCGGCATTCTCCGGCAATACACCGTGACCGCCACAAGCCGTCAGACCGACCAGGCAGCAGCCGAACAGCATCGCGCGCAAACCGACCGGCGGAAAACCCAGGGCCATCAAAATGACATCGTGTTGTTCAAGGCTTTCCTGAACGCCTGCATGCCCCGGTCGCCGAAGATCATCGAACGGTGCAACGTGTAGGGGTAGGAGTAAGCGGTATTCCCGCCCGGAAATACGGTAAACCCGAGCAGATAATCATACTGGCCGAGAAAATCGATCACCTGTTCATTGGTCTCGCCATAAGGATAGGCATAGGCGATCACCGGCGTATCGGCATGTTCGCGGAGCTTGTTCGTCGGCGCCGCGACCTCGGTCTCGATACGATGCAGCCAAGCGGCACGGGATTCACCCGGCAGCCGCTTGTTCAGGTTCGCGTGTGTCTTGGAATGCGCCTGGATGTCGATCAGGCCATCGCGGCCCATCTCGTGTATCTGG
>JALULB010000255.1 GCA_027041035.1 Sedimenticola sp.
CACCACGGCGCTGAAGATCAACGGCACCGCGCCGACGCCGACCAGCACCCGTTCCCAGTTCGCCATGTCCCGCCAGTGGTAGCGCACCCGCCGGAGAACGAAGCGCGCGGCCAGCTTCAGGTTGACGATGAGTTTGCGCACGATACGGAAGCGGCTGCGCGCGGAGAACAGCATCAGGCCGCCGAGGGTCTTTATCAGCAGTTTCTTGCCGCCGGCGAGCAGCAGGAACGGCAGTTTTTTCAGCAGAACGAGCAATGAACCCAGCGTAAAGATCTTTTTCACCCACAGCAAGGCCGCGACCAGGGACAGGAGAAAGGCATCCCAGAAATAGAAGCCGGCCAGCGTCGCGACCACCACCGACCCCACCGCCGTGAACAGCAGGATACGCTGGCGCTTACGCATGACCATGATGCGAACCGCCAATCCCATCGAGTTGCCGCATGACCAACCCCCTGTTCACACCTGTTTTATCACCATCGCTCTGGCGTCCCGGAAAGCATATTTTACATTTATCTGGCCAGCCGATTCCCTTAGAATGATCCGCTACCATTCTTGGGAAGGGGAATTCCCCCACTAAACTCACAACTATTCAGGGGAATGTCGTTGAACACGCGAGTGAAAAAACAACTGGCCGCGGCGCTGGTCTTTCTGCTTCTTGGGGCTTATCTGGCCACAATCGTGCCGAGTTTCGAGATCGCTGTCGTCACCTCGATACTCTTGTTGACCATCTTTCTGTTTGCCTTCGAGATCGTCGGCGTCGATGTCGCGGCGGCAAGCATCATGGTGCTGCTCGGGCTGCTGTCGTATTTCGGCATGCATATCGGTCTGAAGGAACCGCTGGTGCCGCAGACCGATCTGTTCAACGGCTTCTCCAGTAACGCGGTGATGTCGATCATCGCGGTGATGATCATCGGCGCCGGCCTGGACAAAACCGGCCTGATGAGCAAGGTGGCCGGCTATATCCTGAAGATCGGCGGCAGCACCGAGGCGCGCATCATCCCGATCATCTCCAGCACCGTGGCTTTCATCTCCAGCTTCATGCAGAACGTCGGCGCCGCCGCGTTGTTTCTACCCGTGGTCAGTCGCATCTCGACGCGCACCGGCCTGCCGATGTCGCGCCTGCTGATGCCGATGGGCTTCTGCGCGATCCTCGGCGGCACGGTGACGATGGTCGGCTCCAGCCCGCTGATCCTGCTGAACGACCTGATCCTGAACTCCAACCAGGTGTTGCCGCCGGAACAGCAGATGGAGACCTTCGGACTGTTCTCCGTGACACCGGTCGGTGTCGTGCTGGTGCTTACCGGCATCGCCTATTTCATCGTCGCCGGCCGCTTCGTGCTGCCTACGACGGTCGACAGCGGGGTCACCAACAAGGCGACCGGCACGATGGATTATCTGCACGATATCTACGGCGTCGGCTTCGATCTGAAGGAGGTCGTGGTGCCGGCCAACAGCCCGCTGATCGGCAAGAAACTCGACGATATCGAGCACGATCAGAAGATCCGCGTGGTGGCCATCTCGCACGGCGGCGACATCATGATCGGCTCCACCGGCCTGGCGCGCGATGAAGGTATCACCCCGGATACGGTGATGGCGGTGATCGCCGAGCCGGACGACCTGGAACACTTCGTCAAGGAGAACGGCCTGGTACAGCGCATGGACATGATCACCTTCGCGGATTCGATGTCGGCGTCGAAGGCGGGCATTGCCGAGTTGGTCGTGCCGCCGGGTTCGTCGCTGATCGGCAAGTCGGCGCGCGATCTGTGGATGCGCAAGACCTATGGTGCCTCGTTGCTGGCCATCCACCGCAACGGCGAAACCGTGCGTCGCGAGGGCGAGGGCGTGCGCGACGAGCCCCTGCAATCCGGTGATACACTGGTGGTGCATATCGACTGGGACAGCCTGTACCGCCTGACCAAGGATCGCAATTTCGTCGTCGTGACCACCGATTTCCCGCACGAGGAGTTGCGCCCGCACAAGGTCGGCTGGGCGCTGGTATTCTTCTTCATCGCCCTGTGTCTTGTACTGTTCACCGACATCCGCCTGTCCATCGCCCTGCTGGTCGGCGCGATCGGCATGATTCTCAGCGGCGTGCTGAAGATCGAGGAGGCCTACGAGGCGGTCAGTTGGAAGACGGTGTTTCTGCTCGCCAGCCTGATCCCGTTGGGCTACGCGGTGGAAAGCTCCGGCACGGCGGCGTGGATCGCAGACAAGACACTGGCGCTGTTTGGCGAGCATCCCATCATCTGGCAGGTGCAATTGGCGATCGGCGTGCTCGCGACCTTCTTCACCCTGGTGATGTCGAACGTCGGCGCGACCGTGCTGCTGGTACCGTTGGCGGTGAACATCGCGCTCGGTGCCGGCGCCAATCCGGCGGTGTTCGCGCTGACCGTGGCGATCGCCACGTCGAACTCCTTCCTGATCCCGACCCACCAGGTCAATGCACTGATCATGGGGCCCGGCGGCTACCGCGTACCGGATTTCATGCGCGCCGGCGGCATCATGACGGTGTTGTTCCTGGTGGTCATGATGGTGATGATGAACCTGGTGTTCTGAGCGCCGGCTTCCCGGCGGGTGACGCCCGGAAGCCGTTTTCGGTCAGCCGCGCACGGAAGCGCGGCCATTTCCCCTGACCGCAAGTCACTGAGAATGGGGGAAACGGGAAATCGCATTTTCCGCTTCAGAGTCCAGAAAGCCCAGGGTTGGGCTTTTTCGACATCCTGTTAAAG
>JALULB010000256.1 GCA_027041035.1 Sedimenticola sp.
GAGCCTGACCGCCGGCGATCAGGTTATCGCCGAAACGATAGTCCGCGCCGGCGGTCAGGCTCAGGGTATCGAAATCGAAGCTGTCGGTACGCTCGGTGGCGTCCCGGTCGCCGCTGCCGACATCCACGCTGGCGAACGCGCTGAAACGCCCCCAATCCGGTCCGTCGCCAGCCGCGCCACCGCGTAGCGACTGACTCGGTGTATAGAAAGCGTTCGTCGCCAGCCCACGCCGGGTATCGGGCATCAGGCCGGATACCGAGAATCCGCTCACGCCACGCCGCACCGCGACCAGGCGCGACAACGCGCTGTTGATGCTGTTGCTCGCCAGCTCGGCCGCCATCGATTGGGTCGCGGCATACTCCTCCGTGGCGATCTGTTGCAGGGAATCGGCCAGTTCATCACGCGTCAGACCCAGGCTGCTGCCCGTTCCGCCACCATTGTTCAGCAGGTCGTTCGCCGTCTGTACCATCGCGCTACAGGTATCGAACAACGGCACCGTGCCGGGTTGCGTGCCCGCCGCGATAAAACCTCCCAGGTGATCTGTACCGCGTCCCCGGTGTCCCGTTGCAGCTGGGTCCGACCGATACTGCCCAGCGGTTTCTCCGCGGGCGGCAACTCATCCGCCCCGCTGGTTTGCCATGCGGCCAGCGGCACGACACAACACGCCGCCGCGCAGACGCCAGACAAGCGACGCCAACCCGACACCGCAATCCGACCATGCTTACTCTCGTGATTCCGCGAAGTCCTCTCAGACACCCTAAACCCCCTCAAAAAACCATGACATGAACGAAAACTCGACGGCATGACCCTTTTATTCCCCATATTCCACCATGGAAAAAGGCCGGCTTTTCCACCGATAATTTTTACAAGCATGGACCCTATCAGGAAGCCAGACAATAGGGAAAACCCGCAGCATCGGACTTTGTGAATGCAAGCCGCGACGAATCAGCTAAACTGGAGGCATGCTGTAAACGCTTTACCGACACAGTAGGTAACTACCCAGTGAGTAGAGCAAATAAAGGGTAACTGCTCAGATCGCCGCTGAAATGCGTCAGATCAAGGCAAAAAATGTGATCGTTACAGGGATGTAACTTATTAGGGCAATGCAGGAGCAATTGCCGGGTTACACGTGTAAATGACCATTTTTGAACGCAGAGCTGGCGCATTTCAGCGGTTAGCTGAGTAGTTACCACAGTAGACTATAAATACACAGGACGTCGCGGAATTTTCAGGAGCCGCCAGCATGCCGTACAGTCACTCCCACTCTCCATCCAGGCCAGGATTCAATATCTCGCTGATGCTGGTGACCGCCATGCTGGTCGTTGCCTTGGTGTCGGCCTGCAATACGCAGTCCACGCGCGGCGCCAGCAGCGGCGCGCATGACGCAAGCAAACTGTTCATCGTCGACTGCCTGCTACCGGGCCAGATCCGCCAGCTCGGTTCCGGCACCACCTATATATCGCCACGCCGACCGATCAAGACCACTGCGGCGGATTGCGAGATTCGCGGCGGCGAGTATGTCGCCTACGACCGCGCCGACTACCGCACCGCGTTGAATGTCTGGCTGCCGAAGGCGAAAGCCGGCGATCCGGAAGCACAGACCTATGTCGGCGAAATCTACGAGAAGGGCCTGGGCCTGCCATCCGACTACGAGATCGCGGCCATCTGGTATCGACGCGCGGCAAAACAGGGCTTCTCCCGCGCCCAGACCAACCTGGGTTTTCTGTATGAAAAAGGGCTTGGCGTCGAACAGAACATCGCAACAGCGCTGAACTGGTACCGCAAGGCATCCGGTCTGAGCGAGGACGAACTCCAGTTCGCCTCCGCGATCACCATTTCCAAGGCGGACAAGCAAGCGCTGCGCAAGCTGCGCAAGCAGAGCGCCGCGCAGCAGCGCGAGGCCAGGCGACTGAAGAAACAACTCGCCGCGACCAGAAGCCAACTGCGGCGCCAGCAGCTCGCGCTGAAAACCACCCAGCGACAGGCGATGCACTTGCGCAAGCAACTGCAAACCCCGAGCACCCCCGCGGGCCGGCCCGAGTCGAGCGGCGACAGAGAGAAACTCCAGCGGGCGCTGCGCGAGAAGGAGCGCCAACTGGACGAGCAGAGCACAACCATCGTCAGCCTGGAAACCCGCCTGAGCAAACAACACAGTCGGCTCGGCGAGGAACTGCGGGATACGCGCCAGGATGCGCGGGCCAAGGCCGATACCATCGCCGAGCTGCGGCGCGAGCTGGCGGCCAGGCAGGCCGCCCTGGACAAGGCCCGCCAGGATCTGGAACAACGCGCCGGATCGCGCGACCGACAACCCGGCGAGCGCGCGCGGGAACGCCAACTGGCCGATGCCAGGCGGCAATTGGAAAGCAGCAACGCCCGGCTTCGGACGCAGCAACGCGAACTGGACAGGCTGAAGAGCAAGCTGCAACTGCGCGAGAGCAAGGTCAACGCGCTGCGCTCGGAGTTGGTCCAGCTCCAGCAGGCACGGCGCAAGTCGTCGGAACAGCTCGACCTGTTGAAACGTCATCGCGACCAGGCCATCGCGCTGCGCGAGGACATCTCGGAGAAGGACGCGGCCATCGCCCGGCTGACGCAAAGCCTTTCCGGCAGCCAACGCAAGATCGAAGCGATGCGCGACCAGCTGGCCGACCTGACGCCGGCCCTGCAATCCGAACAAAAATCATTGGACGCGGCGCGCTCGGCATTGGAGAAATCCCGGAAGACAC
>JALULB010000257.1:0-6773 GCA_027041035.1 Sedimenticola sp.
CTGCCGCAATGTCGCGCGCGCGCGCGACATTGCGGCAGTGATACACCATGTCGTCCATGGTCACCGGCAGGGTGCTCTCGTGTCCCTGAATCACCATGCCGAGCGAATCGCCGACCAGGATGACCTCGGTTCCGGCCTGCTCGATACGTCGGGTGAAACTCGCGTCGTAGCTGGTCAACACGGCGATCTTCTCGCCGCGTTGCTTCAGTTCGTTCAGATGGGTCAGGGTGATGCCGGACATGGCGTACTCCGTGAAGCAAGGGGTTTCAGATCATCACTATCCACGCGTGACAGCAGCGCGGCGATATCGCCGAGACCGGGGACTTGCAGATCGGGCGCGAGATCCGCCAGCGGACGCAATACGAAAGCGCGTTCGCGCAGACCGGGATGCGGTACCCGCAGGCGCGGCAGGTCGAGTCGAAGGTTGCCATACAACAGCAGGTCCAGATCCAGGCTGCGCTCGCCCCAGCGTCGCCGGCGCACGCGCCCCTGTTGCTGTTCTATGCGTTGCAGGGCATCCAGGAGTTCGAGTGGCGCCAGTCCGGTCAGCAGGCGCGCGACGCCGTTCACGAAGTCCGGCTGGTCTTGCGGCCCCATCGGAGGATTGGCGTAGTACGGAGAAACCGCGTCCAAGCGGCTGTCGGGCAGGCCACCGAGCGCCTTCACGGCGGTATTCAGTTGATCGACCGGGCCGTCGAGATTCGAACCCAGGCCGATATACGCGACCGTCACGGCGCGTTATCGCCGGTCGCGGCGGGTTTCCGCCCCCGGCGTCTCGGGCGGCGTTTCTTTTTCGGCGCGTCGGCATGCACGGTCTCGCTGGCCTCGTAATACGCGCGCCACCACTCCACCAGCGCCGGATCGACCTCGCCGGCGGCGCCACGCAACTGGAGAAAATCATAGGCCGCGCGGAAACGCGGGTGGCTGGCGAGGCGTTGCGGGCGCTTGCCCTTAGTGGTGTGAAAGCGGTGTTGCAGATGCCAGATCTCGCGACTCATGGTCGAGAAGCGACGCGGGATCGACACGCGCTTCACCTGTTCGACCAGCACCGCCGACGAGGCCCGTTGCACCGCCACCGCCTGATCGTCGCCACCGGCCAGGTTGCGCTCGGCCAATTGCCGCACCGGCTCCCACAGCAGCACCGCGAACAGAAACCCCGGCGTCACCGGCTTGCCGTAGAGGACGCGCTTGTCGGTATTCACCAGCCCTCGGACCAGCAGATCCTCGGCACTTTCCGGGGCATCTGCCAGCGCCCGGGCGGTTGGCGGGAACAGTCGTTCGAACAACGCGTAGTCCTGAAGCAGATCGTAAACCACCTCGGCATAACCGCCCATGAACAGCTTCAGCACCTCCTCGAACAGGCGCGCGGCCGGCACGTCGTCGAGCAGACAGGCCAGCTCGGGAATCGGCTCGTCGGCCTCCGGATCGATGTCGAAATCCAGCTTCGCCGCGAAGCGCAACGCACGCAGCATGCGCACCGGGTCTTCACGATAGCGGGTTTCGGCATCGCCGAGCATGCGCAGGATGCCGCGCTCCAGGTCGCGCATGCCCCCGGCATAGTCGACGATCGAGAAATCCGCGATATTGTAGTACAGCGCATTGACGCTGAAATCGCGGCGTTCGGCATCCTCTTCCAGCGTGCCCCAGACATTGTCGCGCATCAGCATGCCGTTGTCGGTCTGGTGCTGCTCCGCCTGATCCGGCTTGTGACTGCCGCGAAAGGTCGCGACCTCGATGACATCGCGCCCATAGATGACGTGCGCGAGACGGAAGCGCCGCCCGATCAGGCGACAATTGCGAAAGATCGCCCGGACCTGCTCCGGCGTGGCATCCGTGGCCACGTCGAAATCCTTCGGCCGATGGCCCAACAGCAGGTCACGCACACCGCCGCCGACCAGATACGCCTGATGGCCACAGCTGTGCAGACGGTTGAGCACCCGCAGCGCGTTACCGGAGATATCCGCGCGACTGACGCGGTGATGATCACGGGGAATGATGATGGGATCGGTAATGATCTGGCTCCTGCAAAGCAATATCTAGGAGCCTGTCGGATTATGGATGAATCTACTGCGAAGATGGGAGAGCGGTCCAAATATCCCCGTTTTTTCGTTACATAGGTCCACTATGCGCCTCAAAACCGAGAACATTTGGCCTCGCTCTCCCACCCCCTCGCTACGATCCCCCATAACCCGACAGGCTCCTAGAGATTTTCCAGCCAATATCCAAGACGCGAATTCTAACACAGGCCCCAACTGTATTCATCGGCGCACAAGCTGGAAAGATAGTCCTCGGCTAGACGGGCTGCTAAACTTCGCCGCCTCCCAATCAGCCGAATACCTCCCTCTATGACAGACTACCAACCCGGCCAGCGCTGGATCAGCGATGCCGAAACCGAACTCGGCCTCGGCACTGTCCTGATGCTCGACGAACGCACCGTCACGGTGTTGTTTCGCGCCTCGATGGAAACCCGCACCTATGCGCGAAACAACGCACCGCTCAGCCGGGCGCGCTTCAATCCGGGCGACAGTATCAGCGACCTGAACGACGCGCCTATCCAGGTCACCGGGGTGCATGAGCTGGAAAGCGGCCTGTTGGAATACAGCGTCACGAACAGTGCCGGCGACAGCCTGAGGCTGGCGGAATCCGAGATCAGCCACAAGCTGTCGGTGAACACGCCGGATCAGCGTTTGTTGCAAGGCGGCATCGACAAGCCCGCCTGGTTCAGCCTGCGGCTGGCCGCGCGCGAACACGAAGGATGGGTATGGAAATCACCGGTCGGCGGGCTACAGGGCGCGCGCATCAGCCTCGCGCCGCATCAGCTCTACATCGCCAACGAGCTGGGTAAGCGCCCCGCCCCACGCGCCTTGCTCGCCGACGAGGTCGGCCTCGGCAAGACCATCGAGGCGTGCCTGGTATTGCATCGGCGCATCGTCCAGGGGCAGTGCGAGCGCGCGCTGATCATCGTGCCCGACAGTCTGATCCATCAATGGCTGGTGGAACTGCTGCGACGCTTCAACCTGCGCTTCTCGATCTACGACGAGGAACGCTGCCGCGCGATCGAGACGGACAGTCCCGGCGAGAACCCGTTCAGCCAGTCACAGATGATCCTGAGCAGCCTGCTGCTGCTCGGCGACGAGCAGCGCTTACAACAGGCGCTGGACGCCGGCTGGGACATGCTGATCGTCGACGAGGCGCATCACCTGCACTGGTCGCGCGACGATGTCAGCCCGCAATACCGCGTCGTCGCCGAGCTCGCGGCGCGCATCGATTCGGTGCTGCTGCTGACCGCGACGCCGGAACAGCTTGGCCGGGAAGGCCATTTCGCGCGCCTGCGACTGCTCGACCCGGAACGCTTCGATGACCTCGACCGCTTCATCGAGGAGGAAACCCATTTCGCGCCGGTCGCCGACCTGATCGAACAACTCCTGGACGGCGGCACGGTGGATGCGGACCGCCTGCGCGAATACGGCATCGAGGACACGCGGCGCCCGGCCGGCGATATCGCCCGTCAACTCCTGGACCTGCATGGCACCTCGCGCCTGCTGTTCCGCAACACCCGCGCGCATATCGCCGGTTTTCCGGAGCGCGAAACGATCGTCCACGCGCTACCCGAGGCCAGCGAGGAAGAGCCGGAGCCACGCACCGCCTGGTTGCGCGAATTCATCCGCGAGATGCGCCCGGCCAAGCTGCTGCTGATCTGCGCCAGCGCCGCCACCGCGCAAGCGCTGGAGGCCACGCTGCGACATCGTCACGGCATCCGTTGCGCCGCCTTCCACGAGGGCATGAGCATCATCCAGCGTGACCGCGCGGCCGCGTGGTTCGCCGATCCGGAGGACGGCGCCGAGATCCTGCTGTGCTCCGAGATCGGCAGCGAGGGACGCAATTTTCAGTTCGCCCATCACCTGATTCTCTTCGACCTGCCGGCAAACCCCGACCTGCTGGAACAGCGCATCGGTCGCCTCGACCGCATCGGCCAGAGCGAGACCATTCGTATCCATATCCCGGTCGGCGACGCCCGCGACGCGCGCCGGCTGGCGTGGTATCGAAGCTGCACGGATTGCTTCACCCACCCCGACCCGGCGGCGTCGGCCGTGTATGCGCAAATGCGCGAACGCATCGACCCGGCCCTGGCCGGCGACGACAGCGATTGGCAGGCCGTCCTGGACGCCTCCACGCGCCTGCATGAAGAGCTGACCGAGCGGATGCACCGGGGCCGTGACCGCCTGCTCGCGCTGGCCTCGTTCGACCCGCGGGCCAGCGCGCCGCTGATCGAACGCATCGAGCACCTCGACCGGGACGAGCGCCTGCCGGCCTTCATGGAAACCAGCTTCGACCTGTTCGGCATGGAAACCGAGGAACACTCCGCCAGGCGACTGGTGGTGCGCCATGGCGAACACGTCAGTGTCGGTGCCTTTCCACAGGTCACCGACGACGGCCTGCTGCTGACTTACGACCGCGCCACCGCGCTGGCGCACGAAGACACCCAGTTCCTGACCTGGGACCACCCGCTGGTCGCCAGCGCGATGGACCAGGTCACCAACGGCGAATTCGGCAACGCCGCGCTGGCCGTGATCAAGCACCCGACCCTGCCACCCGGCAGCAGCTTTCTGGAACTGATCCACATCGTCGATTGCGCCGGCCCACGGCATCGCCAGGCGCGCCGTTACCTGCGCCAGTCGGTGATCCGCCTGCTGCTGGACGCCAACGGAAAGGACGTGGCCACGCGCCACCCACACCGCGACCTGACGCGCATCGGCCTGCACATCAACAAGGCGCTGGCGAAGCAGGCGATCAACGCCCAGGCCGCGCGGCTCAAGCAGTTGATCCAGGCCGGCGCGGATATCGCCAGACAACATCTGGAGCACATCCGCGAAGCATCGCTGGCCGACCTGAAACAGGAGTTCGACGCCGAGATCGAGCGCCTGCGGGAACTGGCGCAACGCAATCCGAATATCCGTGAGCAGGATATTCAAGCACTGGAGGAACAAGCCGGGGAACTGGCCGAATCGATACGCGATGCCGGGGCGCGGCTGGATGCGATACGTTTGATCGTGGTGGGTGACTGATACAACCGAACCCATAACGAAAATCAGAACGAAAATCAGGGGGGAAGATTGTGGTCTATACTTTGTAACAATCCATCGCGCGAGGTAACAACCATGGCTGTCTGGCGCATGCGCCCCCCCAATGTTCAGCAAACACCGGACACCTGCTGGGCGGCTGCTGTATCCTCTTGGAGTCGCCTCACCGGAGGTATCCCGAACTGGATGCGAATCAGCGATGTTATCGCGGCATTCAGATTATGGCATCCTGATCCTGTTCTCGCGGACGGGACGCTTGCCACGCCTCGCGGCTGGATACAATTCGCCAAGGAACATGACCTCAGGATAGAAGAGGTGCTGATTCGGCAACTTGTCGAACATCGAGGCCGCTGGATCTTTCGCGCGCCTACGCCTTCGAGCGGCGTCACGCCAGTTTTCGCGAAGGATCTATCCATCCACCACTTCGCGGACAAACTGCGCTCAAGCCATGTCATTGTGGTTTTGCCACCAGTCGACCACACAAGCGCCGCGCATACGGTTGTTGTTTACGGCGCTGATAACAAACGTGTCTATTACATGGATCCAAACGCCCGGTGGGAGAAGGACAAACTGCGCGAACGCGCAAAATATGAAGAGTTTGGCCAGGGCGGAGGCGCATCCCGCTACCTACTCATCTGGAAGCCCTGACACCGGGACTGCCTCTTAGGAGCTTGTCGGATCCAAGCCACCTATCCCGCCGCATACGGATAGCGCTCCATCAGATAACACAGGCAATCCTGGCGCACCACCGCCTCGTTGCTGGTCAGCATCGCCGGCATCAGCGGCTGGGTCAGCTTGAGGTTGCCGTCGTCGACGCGAAACAGCTCGTGGAACACCGCCTGGCCGGTTTCGTCGGTGACATCCAGCCGGCAACTGTCGCCGACGATCGCGAACGGTGTGTCGGCCGACAGCTCGCTGAAGTTCAGGCGTTCGAGTTCCGGCACGAACTGCATGTCGGCCGGTTCGCCGTGGAAGCTGAAGCTACAGTTCGGCGGTACCTTGACGGTCGCGACGGTATGGAAGATGTCGATATCTTCATGCGGCACCGGATGTTGCGGGAACTCGGTCAGGTGCAGGCAGGCATCCAGGTACTCGCGCGCATGGCGCATGCCGCTTTCGTCGCCAACCTTGCCGCATTCCAGGGTGACCGCCGGACACAACTCGGCGAAGGCGATGGATTGCACGCCGAGCGGCCGGATGAAGTACACCACGGTGCGCGAAAACAACGTCGCCAGATGCAGGTGCGCCTGCTGGATGACGTTGACGCAGGCGTAATGCGGGTTCAGGCCGGTGTTGTTGTGTATGTCCACCGAGGCGAACACGCCCTTCTCGCGCATGCGCTCGACGATCGCCGCCATCATCCGCGCCTCTGGCGCCTTCGGGATCTCGGTGCCGGGCCAGACACGATTGAAATCCGGCTGGCCTTCGAGCGCGCGTCGCCCCTCCGCCGCCGCCTGCACGTTGCCGATGAACAGGCTCAGCGCGCGCGGCAGTTCGCGTTCCTCCGCGTGATAGTGGCGCAGCAGTTCGCGCACCGCGTCCCAGCCAACCCGCTCGTTGCCGTGCAGCAACACCGAGACGAACAGCGGTTCGACGTGTCGCCCGCGCAGATGCACCAACATCGACTCTTCCAGAAAATCCGCCAGCATGCTGGCGTCGAAATCAAGCAACTCCACGCGGAGATCGCTCAAT
>JALULB010000257.1:6783-10928 GCA_027041035.1 Sedimenticola sp.
ATAGGCGCGTGTCATCGCCGCGTTGTCGCGTCCATGGGCCGCCATCCAGCGACGCTGCCAGGCCGCGCCGTTCTGGCCGTTGTCCAAGCGACCGGCAACCGGTTCCAGCCAGCGCCACGGATCGTCGATGCCGAGCTTCATCAGGCCATCCTGGGCCAGCGGCAGCAATTGTTCCCGCAGCAACTCGGCGACATTCACGCGCTTGCCTTCCAGCCAGACGATGTCGGCGCGCAGGCCGTCGCGCGCGGCGCGATAGAAATTCTCCCGCGCGGCGCGAAACGGCAACAGACTCTCCGGCGGCAACGGATCACTGGCCAGCGCATGGCACAGGCCGATGTACAAAGCGGCGTTGGCGATGCAATCGCAACGCGTCGGGCCGGCCGGGATGACACGGTGTTCGATTCGGATATGCGGCGCGCCATCGCTGTCGAAGCCGATCAACGGGCGATTCCAGCGCCAGATGGTGCCGTTGTGCAGGCGCAGATGCGCGAGCTGCTCGGGCGGCTCGTCGAGCAACATCGGCAATAATACCGGGTAACGATGCAGATTCGCCTGAAAACATTCGAAGATGGACGCCTCGACGTAACGCAGGCCAAAGGTCACGCGCAGGGTTTCGTCGCTGCCGCCGACGCACACCGCCTGCTCGAACAGCGGGATGCGGCTCTCCTCCCATAACTGCTTGCCGAACAGATACGGCGAGTTGGCGCAAGCCGCCACCAACGGCGCGGACAGTATCTTGGAGGCATTGAAGTAGCGCCCGGCATCCTCCGCCGGCGCCTTCAGATGCACCTGAAAAGAGGTGGTCGCGGACTCCAGCATGACATCATCGTGCAACAGGCGAAGATGCTCGCTGCCCCGGATATCGACCTCCAGCGGTCGTCCCTCTCGCAGGCGCAATACCTGCTCGTTCAGCGCGCGGTAACGCTCCATGAACGACATATTGTCGATACACATATCCGTCGCCTCGACCGTCGGCAGGATGCCGATCATCGCCAGGCGCAGATCCAGCCTGCCGGCGACCCGCCCGGCCGCGCGCCAGGTCGCCGCCAACTCTTCGCTGGCACGGTCGAAGGCATCGGCATGCAACACTACCGGCGTGGAGTTGAACTCGATGTTGAAGCTCGCCAGCTCGGGCACGACCAGATCGCTGTCGAGCAGCTCCAGAAACAGGCCGTTCGCCGGCGCCGGGCGCATCGCTTCGTCGACCAGCCAGGCCTCCAGCTCGAACCCGCCCTTGAAATCCCGACGCGGGAAACGGCCGCTCCCAAGCCACTCGCCGAGCAAGCGCGTCTCCGCCTCCAGGCGAAGGCGGAACTCGGCAAAATCCTCGCTGGAAAACTGGCTGTGTGTGATCTCCTGCCCCATGGCTGAACTATAGGGATATTGGCCCTTGGGGGAAAGGGCTCAGATCAATCCGGATTGTCGCGCAGACGCCGATCCAACTCGGCCAGTCGCTCCGGCGTGCCGATATCCATCCATTCTCCGCCGTGGTGCTCGCCGCTCAGGCGTTGCCGGGAGATGGCCCGACGCAGGAGTGGCGCAAGGGGAAAACGGCCGGCGGTGCAGCCCTCGAACAGGGCCGGCGTGTAGATGCCGATACCGGAGTAGGTGTATCCGGGTACACCGCTGTCGCGGACGCGACCGTCGATCAGGCCGAAGTCGCCTTCGGGGTTGTGCGCCGGGTTGTCGACCAGCAGGATGTGGGCGTCGCTTTCTTCCGGCAGGCTCGGCTCGGCGAAGTCGATATCGGTCCAGACATCGCCGTTGACGACCAGGAAGGGCTCGCCGTTGAAGCGCGGCAATGCCTGTAGAATGCCGCCGCCAGTCTCCAGCGCGCTGGCTTCCGGGGAGTATTGTATCTCGATGCCCCAGCGCCGACCGTCACCCAGGGTGTGCTCGATCTTCTCGCCGAGCCAGGCGTGGTTGATGACGAGCTTGCGGATGCCGGCTTCGGCCAGCCGTTCGATGTGGTATTCGATCAGTGGCTTGCCGGCTACCGGCAGCAGCGGTTTCGGCAGGCTGTCGGTCAACGGTCGCATGCGTTCGCCACGCCCGGCCGCGAGTATCATGGCTTGGGAGGGTTTCATGCCGGGAGTCGTCGCCCTCGCGCTCGCGACGGCGACGAACGTTCCGCCAGACTGGCTTACTGCGGTTGCTGTTCGCCACCACCGGCGGCGTTGCTGCCACCGGTACCGTCATCGACGCTCAAGCTGGCCAGCGGGCGCAGGTCGACCAGCCTTTTCTGTGGCGCCGCGCCGTTGCGAACCTCGGCGAGGTTGGTCGTGACCTCCATGAAAACCGAGAGCTGGTAGGTGTTGCCGGGCACCAGGGTATCCAGTTGATCCCTGGTGTACAGATAACGCAGCCGGGTGGAGTTGTTACCGACGTATTCGCGCCCTTCTTGAATCTTGCCGGTCCAGGCGATCTGCCGAAGCTGATCGTCCACGCCGGTGAGCACGATCCAGGTATTCGTGCCTTCAGAGTAATCGAGATAGTCGACGTAGTCGCTGGCCCAGCTCCCGCTGAGCGAATAGTTCATCTTTATCAGCAGGTCTTCCAGCTGATTTTTAGCGACGTAGCCGTTTGGCTCCAGCGTGTTCAGCGAGGTGCTGACCGAACCCTCGGTGAGTGCTTGCGCGCATGCGCCGGCGGTGCCGCTGAAGGACGCATACGGTCGTCCATCGACGAACAGAAAACCGTTGCCAAGTTGATCGGCGCTTTCCACCACGTCCGCCAGGATACTGCTGCCCGGCAGCTTCATCTGCTTTCCGGAACCGGCGTAGCCGGGAGCCGAGTTCACCAACGATTTGGTGATCCACGGCGCGTTTGCGTCGGCCTGTTCATTGGTCAGCGACACGTGACCCATCTTGCCATCCATGTCGGGTAGCCAGAAGGTGGCGTTCTGGCTGGTGGCGCCGCTGTCGAGCGTGGTCGTGGCGGTCGCGCAGTAGATGTCGCGCGTCTTGCTGTCATCGACCGGCACGCCGCTACCCTGCAACAGTTGCACGACGAAACCGTTCTGGTCGTCGCCGATGACGTATTCGGTATCCAGTTTGCCATCGCCGTTGATGTCGTGGTCGATCCGCTGCCACGCCAGCAACTCGCCATTGAAATCGTCCGAGGCATTCTTCGTTTCGGTATATACCGGACCCACGCCAATCCCGATGTCATGGGAATCACGCACGAAGAACGCCGCGCGCCACTCGCGACCGGGGGTTTGCAGGCCGACGGTATAGACATCGGCATTCGGCCCGTTGCGCACCGACAGCGTGTAGCCCGAGGTCAGCTCGGCGCTGCTCGCCAGGATCTGGCGTCCCTGGGTATCCGTCTGCCCGGTGTTGGAGAGCGTGATCGCGGTATGGGTTTCGGCCACGGCGGAAAGGGGAAGGACGAGGGCCAATGCCAAGGCGGATAACGCGCCGCCGGTAGAAGATGACTTCAATTTTTGCTCCATGTATCAGGATTCGGGTTGTAACCAGACTGTCGCCATATGACTCATGCGCTGAAACGGCCGATCGAACAGAAACCTGAAGCGGTTTCTCCGATCCGGCGCGCATAACTCGCACCAAGTCACATTCGGGGACAATAACGGGTGGGAATGATAATACCGGACGGCGTTCGACGCCAGCATCAGATCCTCCCCTTTTCATGAATCTAGGAGCCTGTCGGTTTATGGATGTATCTACTACGAAGCTGGGAGAGCGGTCCAAATATCCGCGTTTTTTCGTTACATAGGCCCACTATGCGCCTCAAAAACGGGAACATTTGGCCTCGCTCTCCCACCTCCTCGCTACGATCCCCATAACCCGACAGGCTCCTAGACATAAACATCGGATTCATGCGGTATTTCCCCAATGGGCAGGATGTCGCGGTGCTGGTAAGATCAGGCAAAATAATCACTCTGCCAACAGGAGGCACAATGCCAAAGATCGTCATGTATTCCACCCTGTTCTGCCCCTACTGCATGCGCGCCAAGGCGCTGCTCGACAGCAAGGGCGTGGACTACGAAGAGCTGCGCATCGAAGGCGACCAGGAGCGCATGCGGGAGATGATCCAGCGCGCCAACGGGCGTAATTCGGTGCCGCAGATCTTCATCGACGACTATCATGTCGGCGGCTATGACGACATGGCGGCGCTGGACCGCG
>JALULB010000257.1:10938-14507 GCA_027041035.1 Sedimenticola sp.
CCGTCAGGCAGTGGCATGCCGCGCCGGCAAGCTCGACCCCCTGCTGGAAACACCGGCGCGGCATGCCACTGCCTGACGGCCAAAGACTCGACAAATGGCTATGGGCGGCGCGTTTCTTCAAGACGCGCAAGCTCGCCACCGAGGCCATCAACGGCGGCAAGGTGCATCTGAACGGTCAACGCACCAAACCCGGCAAGGAGATCAAGCCCGGCTCGCGGCTGGAGATCACCAAAGGCCCGCTGAGCTGGGACATCGAGATCACCGAGCTGTCGAAACAACGCTTGCCCGCTCCCCGGGCAAGACTGCTATATAGCGAATCCGAAACCAGCCGGCAGCAACGCGAAACCCTCACCGAACGCCTGCGCGCCGAACGCGCGGCGAGCATCCCGGTCACGCAGCATCGTCCGAACAAGCGCGAACGTCGCCTGATCCATCGCTTCAAGCAGAAGGTCGGTGACTGAGTTCCTGCTACACTGAGGACTTTCCCCCACCTTCGATCACACCCCATGGACCAAGACGCCTTCCGCGAAACCTATCGGGAAATCAACGAGCGCCCCTGCCCGTTCGAGAAGGCCGTTTTGACCAATCAATGCGAATGCCGGCATGCCGAGCGTTTCTGCATCGCCGAACGCGAGGGACTCAGTTGCCTGTCGGACGCCGGCCAGCAGCGCTGCCTGCAATGGCTGGAGCGCGTGCGCGAACAGGCGCGCTTCGCGCTGAAAACCGCCGCGCATCCGGATCAGCCGGCGCTAGGCCACGGCAAGGCGATCGCGATCCAGGTCGGGGGGCTGCGAGGCTTGCATGTCACCCTGCATCCCGACGAGGGTCCACCCATGGTCATCAGCGACGTCGATGCCCTGTTACGCGAGACGCTGGCGCGCCACGGCGACTTCGGGCAGGTCGACATGCAAGCAGTCATCCAGCAGGTGGCCGCGTATAAATCGAAGAAGCGGGCACGGCGGAATCGGAGGTAGTCGCGCCACCCATCCACCGGACGGTTTGCGGTCGAGGCCCTTGTTACTTCGCTTCCATCCTGAACATCGAGAAACGTTCCGGATCGACACCGGCATCCAGGAAGGCGTCACGCGTCCAGTCGGCTTCCGACTCGGGCGCGGTGATGTAGAGATCCATGCACCCCAGGCGCGGACGTTCGCGGATGATGCGCTCGATCACCTGCCGCCAGTTTTCCTTGCCGATCGGTTCCAGGTCGACGCTTTCGTAGTGGAATTCGTCGAAGGCGTCCCGCCAGGAGCGGCAGTAGTTGGACAGGTAGTGCCCCTCGGGGATGGCGGACAGCCAGTACAGACACAGGGGCTCTTCGTTGCCTTCGGCGATGACGTGTTCGATCAGGCTCTGGATCGGGGCGAAACCTTCCTCCCAGGCGATGAACAGGCGCGCGCATCCGTTGTCTTCGCGCAGCACGAAATCACCCGTGGGTCCGTCGACATCGACCTTGCGGCCTTTTTTCAGTCCGTTGAAGAAAAAGGCGTTCTCTGGCCGGCGTCGTATGTGGAAACTCAGGTCCAGGCCGTTGCACGGACAGGAGGCGATCGGCAGGGTCAGCGTCGGACCTCGATCGAACGCGAGGTTAACGCTCTGCCCGGCGAGAAAACGGAACGGCTGGGCGCGTGGCATGCGCACGTGCAGGATTTGCACATTCTCTTGTAGCCGCTCCAGTTTGTGTACCTTGGCGGTCACCTGTTGATGGGGGATTTCCTCCACTTCCGAGACCTCGTGCGCCTCGATCAGCAGATCGCTGGTCGCGCGGTTCGCGCACATCAGGAACATGCCCTGCTGTTGCTCGATCGGCGAGAAATGGAAGTCGGCGTTGCGCACCTGTTCGATTTCCCCTTCCAGCAGTCTTGCCCGGCATTCGCCGCAACTGCCGTTGCCGCAGCCGAAGGGCAGGTTCAGGCCGGCGCGCAGGCCGGCTTCGAGTACGGTTTCGCAGGATTCGATCTCGAACAGATGTCCACTCGGCTGGACGCGAACGCTGTGGCTCATCCCTTGGACAGGGTGTCGATGAACTGGTTGGCCTCGGCGATAGCCGCCCGCATCTCGGCGATCAGCTTGTTCACGTCGTCCTCGACCTTGACACGCTCTTTGTCCAGCGAGTTGATCGCCATTGCGTTCAGGTTGTGCTTCAGATACAGCACCTGGTCGCGAAACAGGTCGAGCACCGGCTTGCTGCGCGCTTCCACGCGACGCATCGCGGCGATCATCTTTCCGGCCTGCGCGCGGGTCGCGTCGAACTGTTGTTCGGCCAGGCGCCTGAGCTTGGGATCGTGGTAGTCCTTCAGCTCTCCGCGCCATTCCTCCAGCAGTGCGTTGGCCGCATTGGTCACCTGGTCGATGTGCTCGCCGATGCCCTTGGCCGCCGCCTCGCTGCGTTCGTAGGCGGCGTTCAGCACCTCGTACTGCTCCTCCAGCTTGCCGCCCTGGAAGCCGGTCACCGCCTTGAACTTCTGCATCGCGGTCTGGAACTGTTCGATGGTTTCCTGCTGCACATCGCGTGCTTCCTCGACGCGATCGACCAGCACCTCGCGCGGTTCGGCCCAGAGCGACTCGATGCCGCCCTTTCCCTGCAATGCGGACACGCCCCAGGCGGCCAGCGCGGCCAGCGCCCAGGTGCGTTTCTTCTTCGCCATCGAAGCCAGCAAGGTCAACAGATTCGCCATGATCTCTTCCTGTTCAGTCTGTCTGGAAGCGGGAGTATACTGCATCCCCGTGATGATCGAATCGTTGTATATGGAGGCCCGCCACCGATGAATCTTTCCCGAATCCTGCTGATCAGCCTGTTCTTCCTGCTCGGCGGCTGCTCCACGGCCAAATACGCCGCGCTGGAGAAGGTCGGCGTGTACAAGCGCGATATCCTGGTCGACCGCGTCGAGGATGCGCAACAGGCGCAGGAGAAGGCGAAGGAGAAGGTCGTCTCGGCCTACGAGGAGTTCACCAAGCTGGTAAAGGTGGACGGCGGCGATCTGGAGGCCACCTATAAACGCCTGAACAAAACGGTGAAGAAGACCGAGAAGAGCGCCCGGGAGGTCGACAAGCGCATCGCCGCCATCGACAAGGTGGCCAAGGACATGTTCGATGAATGGCGGGACGAGTTGAAGCAGTATTCCAGCGCGACGTTACGCAGATCCAGCGCGGAGAAACTGCGTGACACCCAGCGCCGCTACCAGCGCATGATCACCAGCATGCGCCGCGCGCGCAAGCGCATCGACCCGGTATTGCACGTGTTTCAGGATCATGTGCTGTTTCTGAAACACAACCTGAATGCCCGCGCGCTGGCCGCGTTGAAGAGCGAGGTCGGTTCCATCGAGGGCAAGGTCGATCGCCTCATCGAGGAGATGGAGAAGGCCATCGCCGAGGCCGATGCGTTCATCAAGACCATGCCCTGAAGGCAACCCTTAGATTGTGGGTCGAACTTCAGCCCGACAACACCGCTGATTCAGCGCGCCAAACGTCACGGCGACATGAACCGAAGACAGTCTACCCGAGCAGCAGAAACGGATCCTTCGCCTTCCATTTCACGCCAGTGCCGTGGTAGTCGCTGGCGGTGACAC
>JALULB010000257.1:14517-23858 GCA_027041035.1 Sedimenticola sp.
CGCGCGCGGCGAGGTGGTCTTGCTGCCGCCGCCACCGGATTCGAAAGCGATCGGGCCGACCGGCAGTTCCCGCGCGCCGATACGCAACGCCGGCACATCGGTCGCATGGATGGCGATATGATGGATGCTCTTTTCCGGACGATAATAGAACACCAGGCAGCCCGGTTTCAGATCCTTCCGCTTGGTGATATCCGGACATCCCTCGCGATCGTAATAGCGGTACAGCCCGCGCGCGGTCGATCGACCGCCGTCGTACAGCGCCGGCCAGGCCCGCGCGGTCTGCATCAGGGCGATGGAGACGAAGCCACTGCAATCGAAACCACCCTCGTCGGCCTCCTCGCCGCCCCAGGAATACAGATAATCACCCAGCATGCGCGCCGACATCATCAACAGGAAGACGCGTGCATCCAGTTGTTCGCTCATTCTCTAGCCCTCATTTCAGGAACTCCGCCACCTGATGGGAAAACTCCGGCGTGCGCAGATAGCCGTAGGACTTGTGGTGATTCGGCTTGCCGACCTCCGGGCCGATGTAGTCATTGCTCACCAGATCATCCTTCACGCGGACTCCATTGGCGTTTTCGTGGTAGTCGTCCGCCAGGTGCGCGTCGACCGCGATCGGATCCTTGCGATCGGCGAAGTTGAGCCAGGCGCCCGTGACGACCGTTGGCGTGCGCACCCGCGCGGCATCCTTCTCCGCCGCGTGATAGTTGCGTTCCTCGATGATCTTCGCCTTCACATGCGGGACGCCCAGCGGCGAACCGATGGTCACCAGGGTGTCCAGTCCGAAATCAGGCATCTCCCGGCCGAGATCACGCAAGGCATCATAGGCGATGATGCTGCCCATCGAATGCGCGATCAACAGGATTTTGTTGCCCTGTAGCGGTTTCAGCACGTCCAGCAAGTCCTTGCGCAGGATCTGCTTGGTCGCCCCCTGTTCCCCATCCCGACCGCGAATCCGCCGATCGGCGTAGTAGTAGTTGAGATCCTTCAGCAGTCTGCCGAGCATCCAGTCGGCCAACGCGTCGACACCGAGTTTCTCCTTGAACACGTCCAAGGTATCGCCAACGATGTCGAATAGTCCATTGCGCACATTGTCGATGAAGCCGTCCTTGTACTCCTTCAGTGCATCCGGATCGGCGACCGGGTAATAGGGCTCCTTGTTGTACAGCGAATCGGCGCAGAAATTCGCGTCTCTGTGCATCGGATACTTGTACATCAGGTCGGCCCAATAGACCATTTCGAAGCGAAATCCCGGATCATCGACTCCGGCATTCTTTTTCAATCCCTCGACGATAGCCTGTCGCCAGCCGACCGTCAGTTCATCCCTTGGCGGCTTGTTCGCCAAACCGTGGATCGCGACGATAACCTTCTCCATTCGATCTCTCCTACCATGTTGTTATTGCAAGCATAGGAAAGATTTGCCTTGCCCACAAAACTAAATCCAGCCTCCCCGCGCCGGGCCTGGACGAAATGGTTCGCTCGCCGGAACCCGGCGTTTCACCCGTGGGCGTTATAACGGTCGACTAGTACGAAAATAGCGCTGCGCCAGATTTCTCCCGGTTTCGACGAAGCGTCGCATGTAACCGATCTCTCTGTCCTCGTCACGCATCGCGAGCAACAACTGCTTGTCGATGCCGGTGGCCTTTTTTACCAGTCCGAGTTCGGCGATGGCTTCATCGGCCAGCCATTCGGGCAACACGCACACGCCCCGCCGCAGAGAGACCATCTGAAGCATGATCTCCAGCGAGGCAATGGTCTTGCGCTCGCCAAGCGGACAACCGGCCGGCGCAAGGAACCGAGCGACGATATCCAGGCGTTCCAGCGGTACCGGAAAACTCAGCAGGGTCTCTTTGCTGAGTTGCGCGGGTTGCAGCTTATCGACACCGGCCAGCGGATGATCGGGCGCCAGCAACACCACCAGCCGGTATGCGGCGAGAGACTCATAGTGGATACCAGAACGGTCTTCCGGGTCCGGGGTGATCAATACATCGATGTGCTGGTCGCACAGGCCGCGCATCCCGGAGAACGGGAAATCCTGCACGATGTCGATGTCCACGTCCGGCAGGTCACGCAGAAAATCACCGACCACGCGCGTCAGCCAACGGTAACAGGGATAGCATTCCACGCCGACCCGTAGTACACCCAGGCGGCCTTCGGCGCAGACCTTGAGCATGCGCTCGGCCTGGGTCAGCACCGGCAGAACCTGCCGCGCGGCACGTAGCAAAAGCTCTCCGGCCGCGGTCAGTTGCAGGCGTCTTCCCCGTCGTCGCCACAAGGGCGCGCCAAGGCGTTGCTCCAGGTGGCGAATCTGGTGCGACAGCGCCGACTGACTCAGGCAGAGCTGCCCCGCCGCGCCGGTGAGCGTGCCCTGCTCGTCCAAGGCCTGAATGATGCGCAGGTGACTGTGCTCGATCATTGATGAGGATTCCTCATTTATTATTATGAAAACATCATTATTCCTCATCTATTGGCATCTTTACAATCGCCGCTCGAATCACACACCGAGGAGCATCGCATGGCTAAGACACACAACCTGGGATTCCCGCGTATCGGCAGTCGGCGGGAGCTGAAATTCGCGTTGGAGGCCTACTGGAAAGGCAACAGCAACCGGGACGAGCTGCTGGAAACCGCGCGCGCGTTGCGCCATCGTCACTGGCGACAGCAGGCCGGCCTGGATCTCGTGCCGGTCGGTGACTTCGCGCTGTACGATCAAGTGCTGGACATGAGCCGACTGTTCGGCAATGTCCCGCCACGTTTTCGCGATGGCGAGGATGATCCGCTGAACAACGATTTCCGCATCGCGCGCGGCCGCGCCACGCCGGACAGCACGCCGGTATCCGCCGGCGAGATGACCAAGTGGTTCGACACCAACTACCACTATATCGTGCCGGAATTCGACGCCACCACCCGCTTCTCGCTGAATGCCGAGCGGCTGCTGGAACAGCTCGACGAGGCCCGCGCGCTTGGCGTCGAACCCAAGCCGGTACTGATCGGCCCGGTGACCTATCTGTGGCTGGGCAAGCGCAAGGACGACGGCGACCGCCTCGATCTGCTCGCGCCGTTGCTGGAGGTCTACGGGCAACTGCTGCACGTTCTCGCCGGCGCCGGTGTCGAATGGGTGCAGATCGACGAACCGATCCTGGTCACCGAGCTGGACGAACGTTGGAGACACGCGCTGCGCCAAGCCTGGAATCGCCTCAACGGCTGCGGTGTGAAACGCCTGCTGAGCACTTATTTCGGCGCATTGCGCGAGAACCTGCAACTGGCTTGCGAACTGCCGGCCGACGGTGTGCACATCGATGCGATCAATGCGCGTGAAGAGGTCGAACGGCTGCTGGACTGGTTGCCCGGTCACAAAGTGCTGTCGATCGGAATCATCAACGGTCGCAACATCTGGAAGACCGACCTGAACGCCGCACTGGACTGGCTGGAGCCGATCCAGAAACGCCTGGGCGACCGCCTGTGGCTGGCGCCGTCCTGTTCCCTGCTGCATGTGCCAGTGGATCTCGACAGCGAAACCGAGCTGGACGAAGAGGCCAGAAACTGGCTCGCTTTCGCGGTACAAAAACTCGACGAACTGCAAACCCTCGCCAACGCGCTCAACCAGGGCCGCGAGGCAGTCGCGAGCAAGCTGGAAAGCAACGCCCAGGCGATCCGGACCCGGCGCGAATCCAGCCGCGTGCACAACCCCGAGGTCAAGCAACGGGTCGCGGCCATCAACACCGACATGGAACAGCGGCGCTCGCCCTACCCCCGGCGCGAAGCCATCCAGAGCCAGCATTTCGGCCTGCCGCTGTACCCGACCACCACCATCGGTTCCTTTCCTCAGACCGCCGAGATCCGCCACACCCGGCGTCGGTTTCGCGATGGCGAGATCGACGCGCGACACTACCAGCAGGCCATGCGCGCCGAGATCGCGCACTGCATCCAGGAACAGGAGAAGCTCGGCCTGGACGTGTTGGTGCATGGCGAGCCCGAGCGCAACGACATGGTCGAATACTTCGGCCAGCAGCTCGACGGTTACCTGTTCACGCGTTTCGGCTGGGTGCAATCCTACGGCTCACGCTGCGTCAAGCCCCCGATCATCCTCGGCGATGTTCGACGCCCGGCGCCAATGACCATCGACTGGATTCGCTACGCGCGCTCACTGACCGATAAGCCCGTCAAGGGCATGTTGACCGGACCGGTCACCATGTTGAACTGGTCGTTCGCGCGCGACGACCAACCTCGAAGCACGACCTGCCTGCAACTCGCGTTGGCCATCCGCGACGAAGTGCGTGATCTGGAGGCCAATGGCATCGACATCATCCAGATCGACGAAGCCGCACTGCGCGAAGGTCTGCCGTTACGCCGGAGCGAATGGCCGGACTACCTCGAATGGGCGATTCGCGCGTTCCGCATCGCCGCCAACGGCGTGGCTGACGAAACCCAGATCCACACCCACATGTGCTACTCCGAATTCAACGACATCATCGAAGCCATCGCCGCGATGGACGCGGATGTCATCACCATCGAAACCTCGCGCTCCGACATGGAACTGCTCGACGTGTTCGACGCCTTCGACTACCCCAACCAGATCGGCCCGGGTGTGTACGACATCCATTCCCCGAACATCCCCGACACCACCCAGATCGTCGACCTGATGCGCAAGGCCAGCCAGCGCATCCCGGCCGAACGCTTATGGATCAACCCCGACTGCGGCCTGAAAACGCGCGACTGGAAAGAGGTTCGCGCCGCCCTCGGGAACATGATCGCGGCGCGGAAGGTGCTGGTGGCCGGCGACCCTTCGGCCTGAATGGCGCCAAAACCACTGGTTCGCGGAGGTCATGGATGATCGCCGCGTAACGCCGTACTGACGCTTTTCAGGAACCGGGGTTACGCTTCAAGGAGACAATGGGAACATCGACAACAAAAGCCCATGTGGGTACGGGGAAACCGGCCCCAACAACTTGCATTTGGCACGCAAGCCCGTTCATGCTTTCCGTAGCCGTCAGCCCAAGGAGTTTGTCATGCGTTATACCAATCCGCCACCCGCGCCCCTCATACCTCCGAGCGGTGAATTCAAGACATCGCTGCGACTGGTCACCACCGTGCTCACATTCGCGGCATTGCTCGTGCTCTTCATCGGCGGTATCGCAACCTGGCTGGCGCCCAAGCTGCCATTCTCGGTGGAAAAAACACTTGCCGGCGAATGGGCGACTTCCCTGCTGGGCGGAAACCCGACAGTCGACCAAGAGGAAATCGAAACGGCATTGCAAACACTGATCGACTCACTGCGCGGGGAAGGCCGAGTCGTCACGGAAATCCCGATCCAGGCACACTACCTCGACAAGCCGACCATCAACGCCATGGCGACACTTGGCGGCCACATTTTTGTCTATCGCGGAATCATAGAACATTGCGACTCGGAAGACGCATTGGCCGCGGTACTCGCCCATGAGATCGCCCATGTCGAACAACGTCATGTAGCCAAGGCGATGAGCCGACAGTTGGCGATACTGGGAACCTTCTCGTTGCTCGGCCTGCACAACAACAGCTTGACCACCATGATCATAGGCAAGGGCGAGGAACTGCATTTGCTGGACTACAGCCGCGACGCCGAACGCGCCGCTGACTCCGCGGCACTGACGGCCTTGTCTCGCCGCTACGGCCATGCAGCCGGCCTGTTCGACCTGATGTCCATGCTTTCCAGGCAGGAAACGGCTGGACTCGAACTCACGCGAACCCACCCGCTTTCGCGCAACCGCCTCGCCACCTTGCTCCAACTCGCGGACGAGAAAGGCATCGCCATCGACGGACCGCGACATCCTTTCCAAGGCATACTCGCGCGCATCGCGGCTAAGGATCACTGACGGGCTGTTTCAGGGGTGTAAAGAAAGCGCTTTTCTCGACCTGCCAGAAGCCCAGCCAGCCACGCCGCAATACAAAGGCGCGGCGGGTTCCGAGGGGCATGCTCTCCCAATAGCCTTGAAAGCGGGAAATATGCAAAACAGGTCTATCGGGCATCTCGCTTTCATAGACACCCTTGCCTTGCCAACGATAGACAGTCTCCACGGGTGGAGAGAAATCGGTCAAGGTATTCAAGCGCAACGCGGGAAAGTACATCAGGAAAGGCAGCAGTACCAGCGCAAATACACCCAGTACGACAGACTCGGCTTCCGGCATGCCCTGCCGCCTGAACAGAAGATACAACACAATGGCAATCGGCGGAGAAAGCCATAGAAACACCCGCCACGGCGTATCCACGTACCAATACGGCATCCAGCCAAACAATTCGCCCAATGAGTAGAGACAAAGCACGCCCCCGATCAGCAATACCCAGCGCGCCGCCGGAGCCGACAGCAAATCGTATGGTTCCTCGTCTGGCAGCGTCGTAGCGCCGCGCGTATACCTCAATGGATCGTCATCCACGCCGGCATGCGACGGCAGAATCGCCGTCCCGTAGGCCAACACCTCGAGCGCCGCGCCACTCTCGCCGCGTATGCCCCCCAGAATCCTTACACTCTCTATCCTGACATTGAAGACCATCCCACAACCCAGCTCGGCAGCTTGCCGTTTCATGCGCGTGATAGCCTCGTGCCGTGCGCGCAGCGCGACGAATTCCAGTGCATCGAAACGTCCCCCGAGCACCCCCCGCAACCCCGCGATAAAAAGCCGGAAAGAATCCACTCCGACGACCACCGAGCCGCTGACCAAGCGCGCGGAATATGTCCCGTCGCGCGGTGGATAGCGGGTGGAAAAAACCAGAATACCCGCCAACTCACGTTCGTGTTCCGCCAGGGCCAGCAGATGGCGACGTTCATTCGATCTGCCCCGCAAGAAACCGACGAGCAGCAATCCAGCCAACAGAATCAGGTCAAAACTATCCAACAGCATCCGTTCCAGGTCGTTCACGCGGGGCTATTCCAGGATCACCGCGCTGCCATAGGCCAGAATCTCCGCCGCGCCAGCAGCTATCGTTGCCGTTGTATAGCGGATATTGAGCACCGCATTGGCGCCGATCGCTTCCGCCTCGTCCACCATGCGATCGGTTGCCAGTTGGCGGGACTCCTGCATAAGCTCTGTATACGCCACCAACTCCCCACCGACGATATTCTTCAGGCCCGACAACAAATCCCTGCCAAAATGCTTGGCGCGTACCGTCGAGCCATGCACGATACCAAGGTGTGTCTTGATGGTTCTACCCGGGATGTTTTCTAGATTACTGATGATCATCACAAAAACCCTGTGAAAGTGTCGCCCCCATGGGATTGTAATGCCTGTTTCGACAAGCAGCAATGACACATCATGGATCTCAAATTCACCACCAAGCGCCATGATGGCTCGCTACCATCACGCTCGTACTGAATCGAGGAATAGAGAGTTATGAGCTAGCTACAGTCGTTATTGTATGGATCATCGAACCCCGTGCATTTTAGCACCTCTCTTTATCGACATAACCATCTATTCCTTGGTCGAATCTCCCCACCATCTTCAAGGTTTATATTAATTTGAGACAAGACTATATTCTTTATTTTTTCCTGCTTCCTTCTTTCCTCTTGGTCAGTTGGTCAGACATCAACTTAATCAAGTCTTTATTATTTAAATGAAATTTACCGAACCCCAAGCTCACCTCGCTTTTAAGTTCTTTATATATACTCATACACGCAATTACACGGGCCTTGACACGTACATGCACCAGGTCTAACGACTCCGGAGAACCGATGAACCCCTTGCGATAGCGCGGTTCTTCGTGTGGCCTTCCCCTTCACCCAACAAGGTCGGCATTCTCGACGATGATTTCGGAGCTCTATACTGAGCCTGTACTTTCCCCTGTCAACGCTTAACCATTGCCCTTACGAGCAACCGCCCATGACTCGGGGTTCCGGCGGGTCGCTAGCCCTTTCCGGACAGAGGACTTTCACCTCCAATCATTCACCGGCTTGTCCCGGCGCACTGGGTGTCCTTTACTTGTTACTTGGTTAGCGCACTGGGTGTCCCTTACTTGTGATAAATACACCACCATTCCCAATCATCCAGGCGATATGCCGGAAGGGACGCTGAGAGCGACTCTCCGGCAGGCGGATATTACGACTGATCAGTTTTTGAATGCTTAATTGCAAAATCAAGCTTTTTTCGTTCCACAGCACTTAAACATTCGAGAATGCGAGAATATAAATCTGCGGCCATGGAATAGTCTTTACGATGAAACGCTTCATTTGCTTTAGGACGAAGCTTTTCTGCAAGAACCTCCAAAGCATAATTTTCTCTTTACATGTCCTTTACATGTCCTTTACATGTCCTTTACATGTCCTTTACATGGCGCTTTACATGTATTACATGTACTCTTCCCCTGCTTACAGTCCTAAGTTATCCAATATCGGCTTTATAGAATCCTCAGTTAGCCCCACTTTTTTAAGGATAGCGCGAACCTTATCAGTATTTTTTTTCTCTACCGCTTCATCAAATTCACCCATCAACCCACTCACGTAAAGTCGTTCATTCACGGTCATGCCTGCGTATTTGTTTTCCATCGGTTAGAACTACGGTTTGAGCACTGAAAAATCAGTGATATTTACATTTTTTGGATCAATTATAAGTTCCGGAAGACCTCCTTTGTTTCCATCCAAGGGTAACGCCGACCTTGATTTAATAATATCCGCAGCATTCACTTTCCCTTTGATTAGAAAATCAGCCGTATTTGTTGCTCCACTTGCTCCACCTGACGGAAGGCCTGCTGCGTCCCTGAAATTACTCACAGTTCGAGGGTCTTTAGTTGTCCACGAGTATCCTTGTGCTCGTACATCACCACCAAATACTCGGTAAACATCAACTTTTCCTCCCCTCTTTGTGGCATAACAGTAATGCTACAAAAAATATCACACTTCTAACAAGCTCTCATCAAACCAAACATCCTCATAATCACCATCAATGAGGAATCTCCACCCAGGCGGCAACCCGAGATATTTCTTGATCTGTGGATGCCAATCATCAAGATGCTCAACATGCAATGGCTTAAAAAAGTCAGGATCATCTGAGAGTTCTTCGCCAGCGTAAATGTACCAGCCTGTCGTATCTCCTTGAGGTGGATGCCGAAAACCGTTGATCGGAACAATACCATCACGAACATTAGTAGCGATACCAACCTTAAAATTATCTGGTGAGGGTAGGAAATCTGCGTCATATTTTTTACATAACTCCTTTTGCAATTCTTCTATTGCGGTTGCCGTCATAACCATCTCCTTATACACAACTCCAGAAATCCATCGTAAACTGTTCATTTTGAACAGAGAGATGAAGATGAGCTGGGTTGATGAAGAGATGGAAGGGCTGAATGTAAAGGACAAGCGCATCAAGGCGAG
>JALULB010000258.1 GCA_027041035.1 Sedimenticola sp.
GGCTAGGAGGCTGTCCGAGAATAGAGAGCCTACTCGGCAATTGCTCCTGCATTGCTCTACCTACCTACATCCCTGTAGGCGTGCGGAAAAGCTGAATTTGGCTGGATTCTCCCCTGATTCTCGTTAAATAGCGCAACTATTCGCCTCAAATCAGGGAAAAATCCCGCTCAAATCAGCTTCCCCTCGCTACGGCTTCTATTCTCGGACAGCCTCCTAGGAGACGGCCTCGGCAGCCGCCGGATCGACCGAGCGTATCTCCCCGCTGTTGTAGACGTGCAGGCGGTTGCGCCCGAGGTTCTTCGCCGCGTACATCGCCATGTCGGCATGCCGGGTCAGCTTGTCCACCGAGCGCGCGTCGTCCGGGAACATCGCGATACCGATGGTCGCCGTCGGCGAACAGTCGATATCACCGAATGTCACCGTGGTGGAGAGCTCCTGAAGGATGGTCTCGCCCAGCTGGACGGCCTGCCCGGTGGAGGTATCGGGGAGCGCGAGAATGAACTCATCCCCGCCGTAGCGGGCGGCCAGGCTGGACGCGGTTCGCGGGCCGCCCAGCGCCGACAGCAGGCATTCGGCGGTGCGTTGCAGCAAGCGGTCGCCGATGTGATGGCCGTAGCTGTCATTGATCTCCTTGAAATGATCGAGGTCGACGAGCAACAGCGCCAGCGTCTGTTCCTGACGTTGGCAGGTCTGCAAGGCCAGTTCCAATTGGCGCTGGAACTGACGCCGGTTTGCCAGGCCGGTAACCGGATCGATATAGGCCAGGGTTTCCAGTTCCCGGTTGGCGCGTGACAGCATGTCCACCAGTTCACGGTTTCTCAAACGCGCCAGTAAGGCGTCATGCATGCTGCGGTAATAGGCTCTTGCCGAGGTGATCAGCAGGATCATATACATGATCGTCAGCCCGAGAAACTGCGGCTTGAAGTCGCTGGCGCCAAAAACCGCCCAGGCCATCAGACCGAGGAAAATCGGCAATGCGAAGGCGGTGAACACGGGCGGATAGACCGAATGCGCGGCCAGCGCCGAGATGGGCACGCCAGAGACGACCACCAGCAGGAAGAGCTGCGCGATGACCGGGCTGTCGGGCGTGTAGAACAGCAGCAGACTCGCCCAGGCGATGCCGCTCAACAGGGAGGTCATGGTGTAATAATGGATGGCGGGGCGAAGCTGCGTGTTTGTCGGGTCGCCGAGGTCGCCGGCAAACTTGACGATTACCAGCCGGCCAAGCGCGAGCAGGGCATAGAGCGACAACCATATCGCCGGCTGTGTATGGCCGAGGTAGCTGCTCAGCACGGTATACACCAGCACGGCGACCAGCAGCCCGGCCAGCAGCGCCGGCGCACCGTTGTGGAACAATAACCGGATCATCTCGTCGTCGATGATCTCGGCATGTGGCCGATCGGAGTCTGGTAAGCGTTCTATGCGGTCTGCCATGCGTGTCGTCCGGGCAGCAGCCGTCCGCTGCATGGTGGATTCTAGCGGATCGAATCATGGGTTAACAGTCAGAACGAGCATCCTTGTGTTTCGCGTCACCCGACAGACCCCTGTCCCCATCCAGATCGTTGCCGATCTGTAGTATCCTCGCAGCCTTTATCAAGCAGGTTTTTTCACGATGGTCAAAGTTCTGTTCGTCTGCATGGGCAATATCTGCCGCTCGCCAACGGCTCACGGCGTGTTCCGCGCCCTGGTTTCGGAACACGGACTGGACGATCGGGTGGAGATCGATTCGGCGGGAACCCATGCCTATCATGTCGGTAACAAGCCGGACAAGCGCGCCCGCGAGACGGCGATGCTGCGTGGCATCGACCTCGATGATCTGACCGCGCGCGCCGTCGACGAGGCCGACTTTGCCGAGTACGACTATGTGCTGGCGATGGACATGGACAATTTCCACCATCTGTCGGACATGTGCCCGGATGGTCTGGAGGACAAGATTCATCTGTTCATGGACTATGCCTCGGAGACACGCATGCGCGAGGTGCCGGATCCCTATTACGGTGGCCCCGAAGGTTTCGAAAAGGTGTTCGATATGGTCGAGGACGCGGCCCGGGGCCTGCTGGAGGATGTGCGCGGACGCTTGTAATCGCTTCGCGCGAGTGAACAATCCGGCTCGATCTCATGTCTACGCGTCATGCTCGGCTGGCGTGGCAGGCGCGATGTCACAGGGCTTTCACCCGGGTCTTGCCGCAACGCTCGCAGCGATGCACGGTGACCAGCCGGCCCTGCTTGACATCGAATCGGCTGGCGCTTTCCAGGCGCCATTTGTGATGACCGCTCTTGCACAGGGTGTGGCCTTTCGGAGGAGACGGTTTGCGGAACGGGATAACCTTGGACATGGCATGGATCCGGCGTTTGCTTGGCGGCGACTATAGGAGGCTGTCGGGTTTAGGGTAATCTACTGCGGCAGCAGGGAATCGGTCTATTTTTCCGATCTTTTTTGTTAAATAGCCACCACTATTCGCCTCAAAAGATCGAAAAACTATCCTCGATTCCCCACTGCCTCGCTACGATTCCCTAAACCCGACAGCCTCCTAGCATTCCGATATGGCGTCGATACCGTCGATCCTGTCTGTAATATCTCGCGAGGGCGGCGGAATCGGTGGGAATCGCTTGACCCGCTTCGGGCGGAACAGCACAATTCAAGGTTCTTGCGCGTAACAATCTGGTCTTGCCACTCTCTCATGAAGTCCGTTAGCGATCCATCCGACGAAAAGCCGCTGGTACGCATCCGCGGGCTGAAGTTCCGGCGTGGCAGCCGGGTGATCTTCGACGGCGTGGATGTGGATATCCAACGCGGCCAGGTGACCGCGGTGATGGGTCCCAGCGGTACCGGCAAGACCACCTTGCTGAAACTGATCAGCGGTCAGTTGCGCCCGGACGCGGGTGTCATCGAGGTCGACGGTCTGAATGTGCATGCGTTGAACCGCGCGGAATTGTACCGGCTGCGCATGCGCATGGGCATGCTGTTTCAGAGCGGCGCGCTGCTGACCGATCTGAATGTGTTCGAGAACGTTGCCTATCCGATACGCGAGCATACCGACTTGACCGAATCGCTGATCCGCAAGCTGGTGTTGATCAAGCTGGAAGCGGTCGGCCTGCGCGGCGCCGCCGGCTTGATGCCCTCCGAACTGTCCGGGGGCATGGCTCGCCGGATTGCGCTGGCGCGGGCCATGGCGATGGATCCGATGATGATCATGTACGATGAACCTTTTACCGGCCAGGATCCGATCTCGATGGGTGCCTTGCTGAAGCTGATCCGCAGTCTCAACGACGCGGCGCACATCAGCAGCATTCTGGTATCGCACGATGTCCAGGAGACCGCCGCGATCGCCGACGAGATCTATGTCATCTCGAATGGCCACGTGATTCAGCACGGCACGCCGGAGCGGATGATGAACAGCGACGATCCCTGGGTGCGCCAGTTTCTACACGGTCTGCCGGACGGACCGGTGCCTTTTCACTATCCGGCGCCGCCGCTGGCCGACGACCTGCTCGGAGAAGGCGGATGAGCATATTGTTGGATGGCTTGCAGGCGCTGGGCGCCAGCGGTATGCATACGTTGCGGCGCATCGGGCGCGCGCATCTGCTGTTCGTTGCCATGGTCGGCGGCGTGATCGATATGCTGCGCAAGCCCGGCTTGCTGATCGCGCAGTTGTTCAGCGTCGGCGTATTGTCGGTGCTGCTGATCGCGGTGGCCGGGTTGTTCGTCGGCATGGTGCTCGGTTTGCAGGGTTTCTACATCCTTTCCCAATTCAGCGCCGAGGCCACGCTGGGCGTGATGGTCGCCGCTTCGCTGGTGCGTGAACTCGGGCCGGTGGTCACCGCGTTGTTGTTTGCCGGTCGCGCGGGTTCCGCGTTGACCGCCGAGATCGGCCTGATGAAGGCGACCGAGCAGCTCTCCGGCCTGGAGATGATGGCGGTCGATCCGATACGCCGGGTGCTGACCCCGCGACTCTATGCCGGCGTGCTGGCGATGCCGTTGCTGGCGGCGATGTTCAGCGCGCTCGGGGTGCTGGGTGGTTATTTCGTCGGCACCGGATTGCTCGGCGTGGATGGTGGCACTTACTGGACGCAGATCGCGGCGAAGATCGATTTCAACGAGGATATCGTCAACGGCGTGATCAAGAGCCTGGTGTTCGGCGTGGTGTGTACCTGGATCGCCCTGTTTCAGGGCTACGACACCGTGCCGACCTCGGAAGGCGTCAGCCGCTCAACGACACGCACGGTGGTGCATTCCGCGCTGGCCGTGCTCGGGCTGGATTTCGTGCTTACTGCTTTGATGTTTGGAAACTGAATCGTTATGCGAAATACAAGAACGGTTGAAATACTCGTCGGACTGTTCATGGTGCTGGGTTTCGTGGCGCTGTTCTTTCTGGCGATGAAGGTGAGCAACCTGGCGTCGATATCCGGCGGCGAGGGCTACCGGTTGAGCGCGCGTTTCGACAACATCGGCAGCCTGAAGATTCGCGCGCCGGTGAAGATGGCCGGCGTTCGCCTCGGTCAGGTCGAGCATATCGGATTCGACAACGAGACCTACCAGGCGGTCGTGACGATGAAGATAGACAAGCAGTACGACAAGATCCCGGATGACAGCTTCGCCAAGATCTACACGGCCGGTTTGCTCGGCGAACAGTATATCGGCATCGATCCGGGTGGCAGTGAGACCTGGCTCAAGGACGGTGGAGAGTTCCATCTGACACAATCATCACTGGTGCTGGAAGAGATGATCGGCCAGTTTTTGTTCAACAAGGCATCGGATGGAGGCAAGAACGATGACCCCTTTGCTAAATAGACTACTGCTGGCGTTGTGTTTCGTATTGCCCGGCCTCGCGCTGGCCGAGGCGCAGGCGAAAGCGACCGAGGGTCCGCTGGAGCTGGTGCGCAATACCGCCGACGAGGTACTGAAGAAGGTCGTCGCGGAGAAACAGACGCTGAAGCAGCATCCCGGTCGCATCTATGACCTGGTGGAAAAGGGCGTCGTGCCGCATTTCGATTTCGAGCGCATGTCGCGGCTTGCTGTCGGGCGCTACTGGCGGCGCGCCACGCCGGCGCAGAAAAAGGCCTTCGCCGAGGCGTTCAAGCAACTGCTGGTCAGAACCTACGCGACCGCGTTGCTGGAATACTCCAACCAGCCCATCCGATACATGCCGCTACGTCCTTCGTCGCGACCGGACGAAGCGATGGTCGCGACGCGGGTGGACAATGGCGGCCCGCTGGTGCCGATCAACTATCGACTGCACTTCGAGAACGGCGAATGGAAGGTCTACGATGTCATCGTCGACGGTGTCAGCCTGGTGTCCAACTATCGCAGCAGTTTCTCCTCGCAGATCCGGCGCTATGGCATGGATGGCCTGATCAGCCGGCTGCAAAAGCATAACCAGAAGCAGAGCGGCTGAGCGCGTTGGCGAGGTTACGCGTCGATATCAAGGCCAAGCGCGCGACGTTGAAGGGCGAACTGGTCTTCGATACCGTCATGCAGGCGGAACAACAGACCCGGCGCCTGTTCAACTCCGGCAAGGCCTGGCGCATCAATCTGGCCGGCGTTCGTCGTGCCGACAGCGCCGCGCTTGCATTGATGCTGGAATGGCTGGCGCGCGCGCGCCAGCGCAATGGCCGCTTGCGCTTCGAACAACCGCCCACCGCCATCCTCGATTTGGCGCGGGTCACGAATATCCGCGAGTTGCTGGGCCTGTAAGATACGGTTGAATGCATGATGTTGTTGGAAACCTTCACCAAGTCGCTGGCCGACCGGACGCGCTTGCGCATCCTGATGTTGCTGGCCGACGGGAGCGAGCTGTGTGTCTGCGAGCTGACACAGGCGCTGGAACTCGTGCAGCCGAAGATCTCCCGTCATCTGGCGATCCTGCGCGAAAGCGGCTTGCTGCGCGACAGAAGGGCCGGCCTGTGGGTCTACTATCGGCTGCATCCCGAGCTGCCGGACTGGGCGCGCGAGGTGGTCTCCGCGCTGAAGTCCGGTAGCGCCGACGAGGCGCTGTACCGCCAGGATGCCGAACGTCTGGCTCAAGCCGATCGACAGAACCCGGCTTGCTCGTCCTGAGCAACACCCGCCTGCTCGGGATCGAAGCCGGCCAGGAGTCTGTCGGGTTTGACCGATCGCAGCGAGGGAAAGCCGTTTTGAGTCCGTTTTTTGTTCACTTGACACGCTTTTAGTTCGGTCGCGTACTTCCATGCGGCGTCAGGCCAGGCCAAGCGCGTCGTGCTTCCCGATGCTTGATCATCGACGACCAGGGTGGATTGAAAGCCGGATTGATTGACCGTGGTCAAGGACATCCCCATAATTCCCCAGTATTTTTTTATTCGCGCTGGCTTCCGCAAGCCAGCTACGCTGGCCAGCGGGATCACCGCCAATCAATAGTCAAGTCTTGCCGCGCGCTGGAATCCGGCAAACAGACTCATGTGAACCTAGGGAAGGGACATTGCCACATTCCGTCGATCACTCCGTAAACAGCGACACCGCGCTGCATTCCCTGGCCATCGCGGCCAATCTGCTGCATATCGCCGCCGACCCGGGTCAACTTCGGCACAGTGCCGGTATACAAGAGCGCGAGCTGGATGCCGTCGAGCTGGCGCGCGCCGCGCGCTCGATCGGCATCAAGGCGCGCAAGGTCTCCTCAGACTGGGACAGGCTCCAGGATATCGCGCCGCCGGCGATCGATATCCACCGGGACGGTCATTACTTCGTTATCGCTCAATGCGCCGAAGACAAGGTGCTGATCCATGATCCGCTGGAGAAGCGGCCGCTTGCGCTGCCGAAGGCCGTGTTCGAGGAGGCCTGATCCGGCGATCTGATTCTGCTTACGACACGCGCACCCGCCACCGGGCGCCAGCATTTCGATTTCTCCTAAAAGCATCGCTGGACAGCCATCGCGCCAAGCGGGACGAACTCCAGGCCACCATCGCCCAGCAACAGGCCAAGGCCCGGGTCCGCCGCGAAAGCCTGAACAGGCAACAAGCCATTCTGCCCATCGTCACCAAGCGCCGGATCGAGAGGAATAGAGAAATGGGTATCTTATTAATGGGAATGGCGCTCGCCTACATCGCGGTCAATGCCGTGATCATCGCATTGATCGGCTGGGTGGCGAGCCGGTTTACCGACAAACCCCGCCGCTGGGTCATCGGCGCGACCCTGGTCTCCATCCTGATCGTTTTTGGCGACTGGCTTCCGATATGGGCGACACATCATTACTACTGCGCGACCAGGGCGGGCCTGAGCGTCTATAAAATGCCGGAGGAATGGAAAAAAGCGCATCCGGGCGTGGCGGAAAAGCTTACATGGCGGGATTTGTCAAAGTCGGTCGATGATGACAACGGGTCCATCTATTTTCTCAATCAAAGAATTCTCTGGGAAATACGGTATGTGAAGCTTCCACTGATTCACTGGATGAAGAGACAGCGTTTGGTGGATAGAAAGACTGGCGAGACATTGGTCGAGAAACGAGACATCAGTCTGCGCCTTCGCAACGGCATATTGGGCGGTAAAATGGAATTCGAGAGCATGAAGCTCTGGTTGCAGCCCTACAACCAGTGTCCGATCGATGATTCCAATCGACATAAATGGTTGTATCAAGACAAATCGTTCGGTCAACTTATAGTCGAATATAAAAAGATAGGAAGGAAAGCAGATGAATAGCATGCAAGGGGTGTCAATATATGCACGTTTGTCGGAAGCGAGTTATGCCGATTTGTGGGATAAAAAGCAGCATATAATCATCATCGACAACGATAAAGTCGAGGCGGCGCTCAAGAATACCGAAGATGGAAACAAGTTCTCCGCCACCCAGGCCGCCGAATTCGTATCTCACTGGCGCGTGGTCGATCACCAGCCCGAAACCACCAGTGGCTTCTCCGCGACTCTGTTTCAGCGCATCGACACTGATCCGGATAGCGGTCTGACGGCCGGCGACTATGTATTCGCCAACCGGGGCACAGAGCCGAAGACCGCCAGTGACCTGATTATGGCGGATGCCCTGGGTATTGTCTTTAGCGGGAAGCCGGACAACAGATCGCGGACATGTACCGATACTGCGGGTCCTTGAGAATGACGCGACCCCAACCCTTACCCCTGGAGGTCACGGCATGATCGGTCTGGCCTATATCCTGTTCTTTGTCGTCTACGGCTATCTGTCGATAAAGGTTGTCAAGTACGCCGCGAACTTGGCGATCGATCTCGATCGAAACCCCAAACCATGGGCTTTACTGGCCGGTTTCGTGATGTACAACCTGGTGTTTTGGGACCTGATCCCGGTCTATGCCACCCACGCCTACTATTGCGCCAAACTGAGCGGGCTGACGGTTTACAAGACACCAGAGGAATGGAAGGCGGAGAATCCGGGAGTGGCTGATTATCGATCATCTAAAAAATCCCCTCAAAGTATTGCGAATCCAGATGTTTATACATTTCATCTCAACCAGCGTTTTGATCAAATTGTTAAATATGAAAAGTTGCCATTATTTCATTGGGTTTTGTACAGTAGGCTGGTGGATCGGAAAACGGGCGAAAAGCTAGTTGAAGAGCGGGATGTTACATTGCGTATGCAAAATTTCGTAGTTTCGGGAGGATGTTAAGGATGTTAAGGACACCCGGACTGATGTTAAGGACACCCAGTGCGCCGGGACAAGCCGGTGAATGATTGGAGGTGAAAGTCCTCTGTCCGGAAAGGGCTAGCGACC
>JALULB010000259.1 GCA_027041035.1 Sedimenticola sp.
GGCCAGCACATACTCGGCATTGTCCCAGAGCAGGTTGGTAGCGATGCCGGAGGTCTTCTTCACGGCCTGGGGCACGAGAAAAGCCCTGGCCTGTTTCTTTCGGCCCTCGCCGCCGCAGGTATCCTCGATCTGCACCAGGCACCCGTCGGTGTCGATTTCGATGACGAAGGGTATCTCCTTCCACTCGAAGCCAAAAGGGGGCAGCGCATCCTCCGGGTCGGCCTGTTTGCGCTGGTAGTAGTCGTAGAGTGCTTGCAGGATCATCCGCGCACCTCCTCGCTGTCCCAGTCGGGCACCTCGATGACGCCGTTCTCCATTCGTGCCTGGAAGAAGCACGGCGTGGGTGAGGCGGGTTCGCTATAGTCCAGGTCGTAGAGCATCCAGCCCAGATCGCGGCTCTCGGTGATGGGTGCGGGTTCAGGTGTGTCGGTTTCGACCAGGCGGAAGTCGGCGCTGAATTCGCGGCAGCCCAGATAGGGCTGGTTGAAGCACTGGCCCTTGCGGGCGCGGCGCTGGAACATCTCGGCGTATTTCTCCGGCCCTTCGCCCTTGTCGAGCAGTTCGAAGTGAGCATGCAGCCTGTAGCGGACATCGCGCAGGAACAGCCCGGCACGTTGTTGGCGGTCGTCTTCGATGTACACGCCCAGATGGCCCTTACCGTTCTTTATGGCCGTCTTTACATTCCGTTCGGAAACGACACCGCCCAGTTCGTTACGCCGCAGGTTGATCCCACGGATGGGCGCCAGTACCTCGATGCGGGTCACCCGCCAGCGGATGGCCGGTTTCCAGAGAATGGCGTCGAAGATGGCGCGTGCCGCCGAAGGGGTGATGACATCGTAGGAGACGCGCTCCACCTTCATCTCCGGGCGGGTGAAGCAGGCGAAGTCGCCGCGAACATCGAGACAGTAGGTTTTCATGTGGATAACAACTCCTTGTCGCCGGAGGCGCGGGCGCGCAGGTAGCCCTGCCCGGCGTAGTCGAGAATTTTCCGGTCGTCGGTGATCAGGGTAAGGTTGTGATGGCGGGCGGTGGCAACGATCAGCCGATCGGCGGGGTCGGGGTGGAAACCGCCAGGCAAGGCGTTGGCCTCCAGCGCCACGCTGACGTTCAGGTCGACAAGACGGAATCGGGTGCGCTCGAAAAAGGTACTGACCCACGCAGGGGCGGCGCAGCCCAACTGGATGCGATTTTTTGCCGCGAGCATACCCAGCTCCCAGACCGACATGACGGACAGATGCAGACGTTGCTGTTCGTCGAGCACGGTCAGCCGGCCCGCGAGCGGTGATGGCAGGCGTCTCTCGTCTCCCAGGGCGTACCACAACCAGACATGGGTATCGACCAGGTAGTCGCCGCTCACTTCCCTTTGTCCTCCGGCCTCGGTTCCGCCACGCCAAGCCCTTCGTAAAAGTGTGCTTCCTCGCCCAGGCCTGCTTCCCAGTCTTCGTTTTCGATCGGCGCCATGATATCGCCAGTGATCTTGATGGTGCCCGCCATGCAGCCGAAATAGCTCGGTTGCGCTTCTTTTTCTGGCTCCACCGGCACCAGCTTGGCCACTGGTTTTCCACGTTTGGTGACGACGATGGTCTCGTGGGTTTTCGCCACTTCGTCCATCAGTTTCAGGCACTTGGCCTTGAATTCGGTTGCATTGATTTCCACGGCCCTCTCCAACTGGTCAGTTTTACATGACCATTCTAGTCCAACCACTTTCAGATGACCAGATCCGCCGCCGCTGGCGCATCTGTCTCCATCGCCAGACCAAGGACCGGATCGTAGAGGGTTGTCCCCTTGACCTGCGCCCGGATGCCGGGCGATATTTCCTCGATCTGGCAGTCGTTCTGTAGCTGCGTGAAGTGATACTCCGAAACATTGACACTGTAACGTTGCAGCTTGCGCATCAGCCAACGGCTGGGACCATCCTGACGCAGCTTATTGAGAAGGATCTCGATCTGGTCGTCATCCTCGCTGGAGTGATAGCGCACCAGGACGCTTTCGCCGGTTTCGTCGATGAGCCTGAAGCGTTTGGCGGCGGTTCGAAACTGCACGGCCAGCTCTTTGTCCGGTGTCAATAGTTTCACGATTCCCCGCTTGTCGAGATCGGTATCGTCATAGAGCAGTCGAAAATACTGGCTGAATCGATCCCGTGAAAGGGGCGGCCCGATGCAGCCTGTCAGCACCGAAACGGTCTTGGCCGCGGCGCGACGCATGATACCCGGCGGCGCCGGTTCAGGTGGAATGAATACCACGACTTCGCCCCGTTCAAGCCGGCCTTCCCGGTTACAGCGCCCGGCCGCCTGAGCAATGGAATCCAGTCCCGCCAGAGCACGATAGACCACGGGAAAATCGAGATCGACACCGGCCTCCACCAGTTGGGTGCTGACCACCCTCACGGATTCCCCTCGGCTCAACCTGGCCTTGATGCCAGCAATCACGTCGGAGCGATGTTGGCCGCACATCAGGGCGGAGAGGTGAATTGCGCCCTTGGGCAGCAGGGCGTGTAGTTCCCGAGCCTGTCGGCGTGTATTGACAATGGCCAGAACCGACTCGTGCCGCATGATTTCCCCAGCAATTTCTTCCCAGGATTGGCCGAGAAGCAAGGATTCCGGCAAGCACACGCGCACCCGCTCCAGCGCGGCGTAGAGCACATCAGGGTCACCGATGATCTCTTCGACATTCTCCATGCCACGCAACCGGGTTTTGCCAAAGCTGTCCTTGCGGCTTTCCAGCACGGGCTGGGTGGCTGTGGAGAGCACGACAGTCACGCCATAGTGCGCTACCAGCAGATTCAAGGCGTCCAGAATCGGTTGCAGAAATTCCGGCGGCAGCAGTTGTGCCTCGTCGAGTATCACGACGCTGTCCACGAGATTGTGCAGTTTGCGGCAACGGCTGGTGCGCGCCGCAAACAGCGATTCGAAAAACTGCACACCGGTGGTGACGATGATTGGGGCGTCCCAGTTCTCGGTGGCCAAGCGGGATCGGGCTGTTTCACGATCCGGATCCAGGCTACTGTGATGCTCGATGATCGCCTCGCCGAAAATGTCGCGGAAGATGTCGGCGGTCTGTTCGATAATGCTGGTGTAGGGAATTACGTGAACAATGCGCCGCTTGCCATGAGTAATGGCATGCGCCAGTGCAAAGGCCATTCCCGAAAGCGTCTTGCCACCACCAGTGGGCACAGTCAGGGAAAAGAAGCCGGGCCGATGACTTGCCTTGGCGCGACATTGTTGCAGGATGTCGCTTCGCAGTCGGTTGACCGGCGTATCGGCAACCGATCTTACCAGCGACTCCATGCGGCGATCGAATTGCTCGCACAGGATGGCCAGCGATGGGTAATCGCCGCGTTGTCGAGCCTTGTCTCCATCCATGAAGGTCTCGGTATCGAGAAAATCAGCATCCACCAGGCAGGAAAAGAGCATTCTTACCCACAGCGCGAAGCCCTGTTTTCCACCCGGCACGTCAAAGAGCGGGCATTCGGCCCGCAGCAACCGATCGGGGATATCGGCGTCCAGCGCCCGATCCAGCAATCCGGTGTTCCGCAAGCGTTCCTTTAAGACGCCACCGGTACCACCTTCGAGCTTCTCCCAGTCTGGCAAGCCCGCGTGGTGTCCAGCAATCAGATAGGCAAGCACCCTGCCAGGCGGACCCCACTGATTCACCGCATGAATAGCGCCCGCCGTGGAATGATCCACCCGACCGGGGATCGCTTCGTCCTCTACGTGCGCCTGCTTGCGCTCGAAACCACTGGCATCACGGATATAAGACTGGAATTCGGCGCTGAATTTGCCGAGATCGTGCCACTGTCCCGCGACACCCGCCCAAGCCTCGGCGCCAAACCACATGGCAGCGTCAGCCGCAAGTTTCGAGACGCCAAGTAGATGGTCGGTCAGCACATGAAGCCGCCACTCTCCGCCGGCATCTTGCCGAGTATGCGCTACAAAGGACTTTTCCCTTGGATCATCCATCATCTTGATTCCCTGAAAATTGGCTTTACGACAACGCCAACTGGAGATCAGACTATCAAGAAATGTGGAGAAAAAGAATAGTCGGAATTTTCCCAACTGGAGCAAGCGCGCTTAACCCGATCGATCCGGCAAGATCAAGCCACGCATCAAGGTGGATCGAGTCCGTAAATGTCATGAATTCACGCAATAATCACGCGGCATATTGATTCTAGAAGGCATTTTCGGAAGGCGCCACGTATCGGCGATCACGGCCAACTGAAGAAGATTTCTCGTGGAATCGATTGGCAAGCGAGGGTACTTGCAATGCGTGAATTTTCCAGGCCGGTTAAGATCAGCAAGGGGCGAGTCGACAGGGTTTGCATTGTCGATCCTGACAGGAGTGCTGTTCACCGACGATCGAAAAGCCGGTGCTCCGTGGAACGCATCAACCTTCCTGGCGATCCATGACCGTTATGACTCTGGCTGGCACACCCACCGCCGTGCCGCCAATGGGTACGTCGCGTATTACAACCGCGTTCGCGCCGATGCGCGCGTGTGCGCCGATGGAGACCGGACCCAGTATGCGCGCGCCCGCGCCAATATCCACATGGCCGCCGATGCTTGGAACGCCCTTTCCATCCGAACCCACCGTGACTTGCTGGAACAATAGGCAGTTGGGACCAATATCCGCATCGGGATGAATAACGATGCCGTTCGGGTGGGGGATCATCAATCCACCACCAATCTTGGCATTCAAGGGGATATCGGCCCCGGTCACGACCGACCAGAAACGATGTAACAGTACCAGATAGTAGCCGGCCAGCTTTCTCGGCAATGCTGGCCATTCGCGTATCGCCTGGTAGCGGCGAATCGTGCGTAACAGTTGCCGGCCGGGATCCCAGTATCCACGGATTTGTTCACGGCGCCAGTCTGGCTCCGTCGACGAGATAGCTTGCTTCATTCGGGTTTCCAGGCGATCAAGCGTCGTGAGCATCCCCGTTGTGCTGTCTCAACACGATTCTTTCAACAGGCGCTGAATAGCGTCCTCGCCCATGTCACGCAGCAACTGGCAATTCCGTCCGGGGATCTTCTCCGGATCGGGGTAAGCGGCGGTGGCGCGCTCTACCGATGCGTTGCGCAGCAGGTGCAGCATCGGCCATGGCGAGCGGTTGGTGTAGTTGGCGGGGTCGTTGGCTTCGACGCCGTCGAAACGGTAGTCGGGGTGGAAGCTGGCGAGTTGCACTTCGCCGTTCAGTCCGGCCTCTCCCAGCGCCCATTCGCATTGCGCGAGAAGGTCGAGATAGACATCGAATTCCGCCACGGCGTCCGGCATGACGAATAGCAGGGTTTCCGGCTCGTCGGCCTGCATGAAGTCGTCAAGGCAGCGCAGGAAGTCCTGGTAGGCGTCTTCGCTGTCGGTCGCTTCGCTGACCCGCCAGCCCAGTTGCCCGGCAGCGACGACACGCTTCGCGAACGGACACAGGTTCAGGCCGATGACGAAGCGCTGGACCCAGTCGGCGCCGCGCGCGATGACGGCGTCCTTATTCAAGTATCTCTACCGGCATGCCGACGCTCAGGTCACCCTGGCTGTCGTGCAACAGGTTCTGGCCGAAGTAGACCTTGTTGTCGCGCCGACGGTAGGTCAGCAGGGTGCGCATCGGTTCCTTGTCGGGGTGCTTCTCGGCGGTTTCGGGGTCGATCGTCGGGATGACGCAGCGCGAGCAGGGTTTGACGACACGCAGGTCGATGTCGCCGATGCGGATGCGTTTCCAGCGATCCTCGGCATAGGCTTCGCAGCCGGAGACCACCAGGTTCGGGCGGAAGCGGCGCATCGGCAGCGGGGATGCCATGCGGCTGTTCAGGTCGTCCAGCGAGGCTTGCGAGATCAGCAATAACGGGAAGCCGTCGGAGAACGCGGCTTGGTCACCCGGCCGCGCGTATGTCATGTCGACCTGCCGGTGGCTGCTGTCGGGCATGTACACCAGATGACAGCGTTGACCAAGGAAGTCGCCGAGCCAGGCATCGGCGGCGTCGCTGACGCGTTGCGCGTCGCAGTCGTCGTCCCAGATGCGCACTCGCATCGGCCCGGCCTCGGGCTGCAATGGCACCAGCAACCGGTCGCCCTCGCTGTTTTCCAGCAGCAGGCCGTCATCGCGCACGGCCGGCGTCAGCAGGGCCATGCGCGCCTGCTGGCGCTGGGTCAGGAAACGCCCGTTCTCGTCGACCAGCATCCAGCGTCGGTCGTCGACGATGCCGCGCGAGTCGATTTCGGCCCGCTGCAACGCATGGCCACGCAGGGATTTGACTGGATGACACCAGAGTTCGCTGAGTACTGCTTCGGTCATGATCTTCCTTACCTTTATCGGTCCCGGCGGCTATATTTCACCGCGAGGCTGCCGCCACAGGGACAAGTATTTTGCAAACAGGATTCGCTCAATGGATATTCTCCCATACCTGAAACTGATGGTGCAGAAAAACGGCTCGGATTTGTTTTTCAGCACCGGCGCGCCGCCCAATCTGAAGGCGGAGGGCCGCACCGCGCCGATCGGCACCACGGCGATGGAGCCGGGCCATGTCAAGCAGCTCGCCTATTCGATCATGAGCGATGATCAGGTCCGCGAGTTCGAAGCGACACTGGAGTCCAACTTGGCGATCTCGATCAACCGGCTCGGCCGGTTTCGCGTGAATGTCTTCCGCCAGCGTGGCGACGTGGCCATGGTGATTCGTTATATCAAGGGCGTGATTCCGAATTTCGCCGAGCTGCAACTGCCCGATCTGCTCAGCGAACTGATCATGCTGCCGCGCGGCCTGCTGCTGATCGTCGGCTCCACCGGCTCGGGCAAATCGACCACGCTGGCCTCGATGATCGACTACCGCAACCAGAACGCGACCGGGCATATCCTGACGATCGAGGATCCGATCGAGTATCTGCACACGCACAAGAAGTCGATCGTCGATCAGCGCGAGGTCGGGTTGGACACGCTGTCGTTCGAGGTCGCGCTGAAGAACGCAATGCGCGAGGCGCCGGACGTGATACTGATCGGCGAGATCCGCGACGCGGACACCATGCAGCACGCCATCGCCTATGCCGAAACCGGCCATCTGTGCCTGTCGACGCTGCATGCGAACAACGCCAACCAGGCGCTGGACCGCATCGTCAACTTCTTTCCCGACACCGCGCACCGCCAGTTGTACAGCGATCTGTCGTTGAATCTGAAGGGGGTCATCTCGCAGCGCCTGATCAAGACGCCGAACGGCGGCCGCGTGCCGGCGGTGGAGATGCTGGTACTCACCAGCTACATCAGCGAGTTGATCCAGAAGGGTGACATCCACACCATCAAGGAGGCGATGGAGCAAGGCCAGGAGCGCGGCATGCAGACCTTCGACCAGGCGCTGTACCAGCTCTACAAGGAAGGCAAGATCACCCTGGAAGATGCATTGGAAAACGCCGATTCACGCAACAACCTGTCGCTGAAGATCCGCCTGGACGAAGGCGGCGATTTCGCCGCGCAGACAGGAAACAGCGCGATGTCATTGTCGGGCTGAGTCGCCGCCAAGAAACCGCGGGCAACAAAAAAGGAGGCCGAAGCCTCCTTTTTTACTGAAAAGACGAAACCCTTACAGCGGGGTAACGTTCTCAGCCTGCGGGCCTTTCTGCCCCTGGGTCACGGTCATCTCGACCTGCTGGCCCTCGTACAGGTTCTTACGACCGGTACCGTTGATTGCACTGTGATGTACGAATACATCCTTGCCGCCTTCGCGCTCGATGAAACCATAACCTTTTTCTTCATCGAACCACTTAACGGTACCTGTAACTTGATCTGACATTGTCTCTCTCTTTCAAACATTTGCCAACGAACGGGTTGGCGTTACTCAATTGCAAGCCGAAGCTGCTTCTAGCGCCCGCGCGGCACCTTGCAGTGAAGATGTCGGCAGACAGCCTGCCAACAAGCAGGCCTGAACCGGAAGCATGGCAGATAAGTCCTCGGCATGCAATCAATATCGTATAATATTGCTCCGCGCCTGCTTCTGGAAAGCCCCCATGCCCCGTTTCTACATCATGCGCCATGCCAAATCCGACTGGCAGAACCTGCTGAGCGATATCGACCGGCCTTTGAATGCACGCGGCGCGCAAGATGCCGCGCGCATCGGGAAGGAACTGGCGCAACGCGAATCCACACCCGGCATCATCCTTGCGTCACCAGCGACCCGCGCGCGGCAAACGGCGGCGGCCGTCGCGGCGGCCTTCCCCTCGCCGCCGCCGACAGAAACGATCGATTCACTCTATCTGGCGGACGCCGCCAGGCTGCGAGCCGCGCTGGAACGACACATCGATCGACACCCGCTGCTGATCGCGCACAATCCCGGCCTGGACGAACTCTTGCTGGCGCTGTGCGGCAGCCATGTGCCACGCACCGCCACCGGCAAGCTGATGACCACCGCGAATGTCGCGATCATCGAGGCAAAAGACAGCGAGACCCTGTATCTGCCCGGCGCCTGCCGTCTGATCGCATTGATCCGCCCCAAGGCACTCTGATCCAATGGCCGACGCGCTCCTCCTGGGCATCGATCTCGGCGGCACCAAGACCGAGATCATCGCGTTGGACGCCAACGGCGAGGAGCTGCTGCGCGAACGCCGCGCCACGCCCGCCCACGACTACGCCGCCATCCTGGATACCCTCGCGGCGATGGTCGCCGAGGCCGAGCGGAGACTCGGCGCGCGCGGCACGCTCGGCATCGGCACGCCCG
>JALULB010000260.1 GCA_027041035.1 Sedimenticola sp.
GCGGCGTGCTCATCGTCACCTTTCCACCCGCCGGGCTCTTGCTCGCCGGCAGCACGGTGCTCGCCGCCGGCACGGCCGCGGCCGGCGCCGGATTCGGCGCGCTGGTCGCCGCGCTGATGTCCAGTCACGAGTACAATCACGATCTCGCGGCGTTCGAGACGGCCATCCGGAATGGCGAAATCCTGTTACTCGTCGATGTACCCAAGCATAATGTCGAGTCGACCAAGGCGATGATACTGTCGCACGTACCGGATATGCCTATCCATATCGCGGTACGCCAATAACCCATCGAAACCCAACCGCATGAAAACCCGCGCAAACCCGTGTCCAACAGCCCCGGCCGGCCAGGATCGATCGGCATCCCCTGTCGGCAAGCCCCCGCCCCCGTTCGCGACGCGGGGAGGGTGAGGCATGCGGACCGGATTCTATAACACCCTGAAGTTCCAACTGATTGGCGGCATCCTGTTGATCGCGTTGCTGACCGGCGTGAACAGTTGGTACACGATGCACCTGGTCGATCACCAGAGCCAGCTCAGCGCGGTCATGCAACTCGCCGACCGCATGCAGGTTGCCGCGCAACGCCTGACCATCCAGGGCATGGCCTACCAGGAGAACCCGGCGCGCGACTACGCCACCTACGAGCGCGACCTGAAGCTCTATTACAACGATCTGCTCGCGAATATCCAGGTGTTCGACGACGTACTGGCGGGCTTCATGAAGGGTGGCTTCTCTGCTCCGGTCGCCGGTTTCGGCATGCCCGGCCAGGTGCAGCTGGGCGAGGACGTGCACCAGGCCGCCACCGCGCTGCGCAAGCGCTGGACGCAATTCAAGCAGAAGCTCAGCGAAAGAATGGGACCGGACGCCAGCATGCCCCGGCTGGAGTGGGCCTCGGAGTTCATCATCGGCAATCATGGCCGGCTCGACGCCGCCGTGAACCGCCTGATCCAGTCACTGCGCGGCCAGTTCACCGCGCAGAGCATGGCGCTGCACGACCTGAACCGCGGGCTGGTGGTGGCCGTCATCCTGCTGACGGCGGCGATCACCCTGTGGCTGTTGTACACAGTGATCCGCCCGCTCAGCCGCACCGCGACCGAGATGCACCGCATCGCCCAGGGCGATTTCGGCAAGCAGTTGTCCATCCCGCGCCAGCGTGAATTGCGCGAGCTGGCGGTGCAGTTCAACGCCTTGTCGACGCGCCTGGACACCCTGTTCCGCATCATCGGGCAGTTGCAGAAAGGCAGCGATATCGAGGAAACCCTGAGCGCCCTGGCCGACGAGTTGCCAGCCCTGCTGCCGGTGGACTGGCTCGGCATCCTGTTCGTCACCGCCGATGAAACCACCGCCAAGCTGGAACACGCCTTCGCCCGCGACCGGCGCGGCGAGCTGCGCGCCGAGCGTCTGATCCGCAGCCATTTCCGCTACCGGGGCACCCTGCTCGAAAACGCCCTGGCGGAAAACCGCATCGTGCATATCTCACCGCTCGAAGACATCGCCGGCAGGCATCCGGAGTACGAATTCCTCCATCACCTGTTCCAACAGCGGATGCGCGACGCGGTCTTTCTTCCACTGAATACCGAGGCCGGCATCGACGCCGGCATTCTCGTCATCGCGACACGGACGGCGGACAGCTATTGCGGCGATCATCTGCAACTGCTGCACAACCTCCGCCATCTGATCAGCCACAGCTTCGGCAAGACACTGAAGCTGGCGCAACAGTCCCACCTAGCCTCGGTCGGCAGCTTTGCCAGCGGCATCGCGCACGAACTGCGCAATCCGCTGGCCACCATACGCCTGGCGATAGACTATCTCGACAAAGTCGATCTACCGCCGAACGCCGCGCGCCGGCTGGCGCTGGCAAACGCCGAGACCCATCGCATGAGCCGCCTGCTGGAAGATATCCTGTTGTATTCCAAGCCGTTGCGCCTGGATCTGAAACCACTGGATCTTGGCCGCTTCACCCAGGCGTTCCTGTGCAGCAACGATGCCCTGTTGCAGGACAAGCGGTTGAAAAATGCCTGGCATGCGAGCGGCGAGGCCGCCAACAGCCTCATCGCGGCCGACAGCGATCGCCTCACCCAGGTATTGCTGAACCTGTTGCAGAACGCGATACAGGCCGCGCCGGAGGAATCGGTGATCCGCTGGGAGCTACAGGCCCGGGAAGACAGTGGTGTGGTGATACTGAGCGTAGCCAACCGGGGCGCGCCGATCCCCGCCAAGCTGCTGGACAGGATCACCCAGCCCTTCGTCACCACCCGCGCGGAAGGCACCGGGCTGGGGCTGAGTATCGTCAAGCGCCTGATCGAGGCGCACGGCGGGGATACCCGCATTACATCGGACGAACGATCCGGTACGCGGGTCAGCCTGGTGCTGCCGCTCGTTCCGGATGCTCGGGATGAATGAGGCTGGTGTCGTTTACGCCGTGCTTGACGCAGCCTTCGACGCGAGCGGCCTTGGGGCAGCATGCCATTGGCGAGATGCCGGGAAGACGCCCCGGTCGTGTTCCATGGCCGAACCTGCCGGGTATCGCTTCGCTCCACCCAGCCTACACGACTGACATCGGCTGTGGGCTGGGTTGAGGCACGAAACCCGGCGATACGCGAGCGGCCTTGGGACAGCGTGCGATTGGCGAGATGCCGGGAAGATGCCCCGGTCGTGCTCCATGGCCGAGCCTGCCGGGTATCGCTTCGCTC
>JALULB010000261.1 GCA_027041035.1 Sedimenticola sp.
ACGCCTTAGGGAAATGCCTTGTGGCATCGGCATGCCGCGCGATCATCGCGCGAATTCATGAAATCTCCGGGTGAGTGTCAAGAAATTTTACAGTGGCGCGTCGACCGGGGTAGCGCTGGCATTCGATGACGGTGCCGCAAGGGCTTTATAAGTCTTTGTTTTTGGCGTATTATTGAAGCCGGTTAGGGTTTTATGCTTTAGTTTGGCGCGATTATTGCATTTGTTTCTTGGGTTTCTGCCGCCTGTTTCTCCCTGTGTTTGTCGGCTTCGACGATATTTCAGGCGCGGCTTTTCACGCAAGATGAATATCGAGGTGATGGTAATGTTAAGGAAAATCTACTCACTGGTGCTGGGTGGGATGCTGCTGGTGGCGGGCAGCGCCAATGCGGGCATCGCGGACGATCTGATGGCCCTGGTAAACAGTGGCAAGACGCTGGCCGATGCGGTGGCGCAGCTGGTCGCGGCGGATCCGGCCAAGGCCGGTGATATCGTATCTGTCGCCGCAGATCTGGTCTATCGCCTCTCGCCGGAGCGGTGTGCCCTGGACGAACAGGATAAACCATTACGTGACTGTAGCGATGGCATCGTGGCCTCGGCCATTGCCGCGGGTGGTGATCCGGGTGATGTGACGGAAGCCGCCGCCGCGGGCCTGGCCGCCGGTGGTGGCGGAGGCGGGATTGCCGGGGGAACCAGTGGCGGTGGTGGATTGACCGCCAGCGGCGGATAATAGTATTTTTATGGCGGCTCGTTGCTCAGCACGAGCTGTTTTCCGGCGAATCGAACCAACTCGCTGAGTCAGTGTGTTTTTTCGGTTTGGGGCGCTCGTCGAGGGAGTCCTCTTGCTTGTTCCAGGGGGGGCTTGATGTGATTCTTCTTGGGCTTTCGGGGCATATCGGGGTGATCCGATGTGCCCGTTTTGCGATTTGATTCAGGCAATATCGCTACCGGATCATCTCGGTATGGTGGCGGGTATCTTTAGAATTTGATTCTTACGTTTTGACTTTAATGGTCGATGGAGCGGGGTATGCGGGTACGGCAGCAGTTTGTAGAATGGGCGACATTGGTGATGTTGTTATCCTGTCTGGGAGTGAGTCAGGCGGAAACCTATGCGGACACCTATGCTCGCGAAAGCGGCGGTGGTCGCCCGGTGCCGGGCTTTTACGGCAGTATCGAAGCCAATCTGGTCTCCGATGAGAATATTCGTCGCACCGATTCCGACGAGCAGTTCTCCCTGGTGCCCATGATAAAGCCGGATTTGAGTTGGGTGGCCGTGGAACGGAAGCACGTCTTTCGCCTCGGCTATCAAGGTACCTACGCACGTTTTCTGTCCAATCACTTCGAGGATTTCGACGATACCACGCTCTATGGCGACGCCTTTCTGAGTCATTCGAAGAAATTGCGCACGGCGTTTGGCGCGGCGTTTCGCCGTGGTCATGACGAGCGCGGCGCCTCGGGCATCATCGATATCTTCCAGCGGCCGAATATCTGGAATCAGTGGTCGTTCAAAGCCGAGGGTCTGTACGGCCGGAAGATCGCCAAGGCGCAGGCCGGCCTGCGTTGGGAGGCCGACCGCCGGCGCTACCTGAACAACAACCAGGATTTTCGGGATTACAACGATTGGCGCCTGACCGGCCTGTTTGTGTATAACCTGGGATCGAAAACCCAGTTGTTCTTCGAACCAAGCTATGAAAAGCGTAACTATCTAAGTTCTTTCGATAACGTGACCGACGATCTGGACAACAGCACGATGCGTTATCTGCTGGGTGTTTCCTGGGATCTGACGGCCAAAACCACCGGGGTGTTCAAGGCGGGTTATTACAATCGCGACTATGATGGCGATATCTATGAGGACGGTGATGGTCTGGCCTTGTCGGCGGATATCACCTGGCAGCCGAAGACCTATAGCAAGGTCAATCTCATCCTGTCGCGTGATATCAATGACGCGACCCAGACAGTGGCGACCAACTATGTCTCGACGCTCGCAAAGCTCTCCTGGGAGCACCAATTGCCACGCTTCAAGACCCTGGAGATTGGTGTCAGCTATCAGAACGATGAATATAACGCATTGCGTGATGACGATATCTATAACGTCAATATCGGTTTCAGCCAGTCGTTGAGCCGCCGTCTTTCCGTTGGAATCCGGTATGACTACGACAACCGCGACTCGAATCTCATCGGTAACAATTACAAGGACAATCGCATCACCCTGGGCGTGAGGTATGTGTTCCGTTAGTTGCGGCCGGTTACAAGGTCTGTCTTGAATTTGCCTGTCGCTGGCTTTGAGCGGAGTGCGTATGGAGGCGGGTCTTGGATCGAGTCGTTCGAGACCGCGATTCACTTCCGGGCGGGAACCGCGTCCACGTGACGTTGTCGGACGGTGCAGGACAAGCAAGAGGTCGAATCATGTGGCGTAACAGCTTGGTGACGAGGGCTGTCGTTCTTTGGATGATGGTAATGGTATCTCCACTGCTTTCGGCTGGAGAGCGGAGTTACCGTATCGATTCGGAAGACGTTCTGTCGGTGACGGTGTTCGACGAGCCGGAGTTGAGTGTCGAGGAGTCGAGAGTCTCGGCGGAGGGCACGATATCCATGCCGCTGCTTGGCGCGATCAAGGTCAAGTCGCTGACCACGGACCAGGTCGAAAAGAAGATCGCCAAGCTGCTTTCCGATGGTTATCTGAAGAATCCGCGCGTCAATGTTTCCGTCGTCGAATACCGATTCGTCTATGTCAACGGTGCGGTCAAGACGCCGGGCGGGTATAACTACCAGGATGGACTCACCGTCCAACGAGCCATCGTATTGGCTGGCGGGCTGGATGAACGGGCCTCGGAAGACAAGATCACGATCACCCATGAGGGCGACGTGGATCACCCGATACGCGTGGATATGAATGATCCGGTGCGCCCGGGTGACGTGATCTCCGTGGGAGAAAGTTTCTTCTGACTGCCTCCGAGGCCGTGTTTCCCCTTGAGCGTGCGGGTTTCGGCAATAGGCTGGCGGTGCCTGTAGTATGATGCGGGAAATCAATTGTCCGGCAGTATCATGATCTGTATATCCCATCCTGCTTTCCGTGGTGCCTGGGGCCGACCTCGAATGCCGTGGTATTCCGCGTGCATGCATTCTGTTACTTCCGGGACAAGGCAGGCTGAAAGCTATTGAATACGTTGCCCGAATCTCCTCCATCGGTTGTCCCTCCACGTCTGCTAGGCGGTGTCACCGAAAGCCTCGATATCCGCCGCTATATCCGAGTACTCCGGCAGTATAAATGGAGCATCCTGGGTATCGCCCTGTTGCTGGCTGTGTTGGGCGCGCTGATCTCGTTCTGGATGACCCCAAGCTATCAGGCTCGGGTCGATCTGCTGGCCGACCCGTCTCAAACCGGCGTCGCCGATGATTCGCGGCGCGTCAGTAGCGTGATGGTCTGGCTTTTCTACGAGACGCAGAAAGATATCCTCGGTAGTCGGCGTGTCGCGCTTTCGGTCGTGGACAGGTTGCACTTGGTCGAGCGCTACCAGCAGGAGCAGCAAAAGAAAAGCCAACGTTCCTTCGATCTGTTGAAACAGTGGTTCGATATCGATTGGAGGCTGTGGGTGCCCGAGGTCTGGCGCGACAAGCTGGAGCAGGCGGAGAAGCCTACCGAACCTCGGCTGATGCTTGCGGACCGCCTGCGCAAGGCGCTGCGCATCGAGACGCAGAAGAACAGCCAGATCATTTCGGTCACCTATCTGAACAAGGACCCGGCGCTGGCCGCCGATGTCGCGAACGCGGTGGCTGATGCCTATATCGAATTCGGTCTGGCATCACGCCTGGAGACCGTCGCTCAGCAAAGTACCTGGTTGAACGAACAACTGGCTGAATTGAAACAGAAGCTGCGCGAATCCGAACTGGCGCTGCAAAAGTATCAACAGGAACAAGGCTTGATCGGCTCGAAGAATCAGGAGGATCTGATATCGACCGAGTTGAGCAGTCTGTCGGTCGAGTTGGTCCGGGCCCAGGCCGAACGGGGCGAGGCGGAGGTGCGCTACCGTCAGGTTCAGAAGATCAAGAAACAGAGCGGCGACTACAATACCCTGGCCAGCGTTCTCCATAGCCCGTTGATCACGCGGTTGAAGGACAAGCAATCGGAGCTATACCGCAAGGTCTCGGAGTTGTCCAGCCGCTACGGCAAGAAGCACCCGAAGATGATCGCGGCAAAATCGGATCTGAAGGAAGCAACACGCGTGCTGAACAATGCGATCAACAAGGTCGTTGGCGGCTTGAAGCAGGAGTACGAGATCGCCCGGGCGAAGGAGCGGCGTATTCGTGGCTTGATGTCCGCGCGGAAACGCACGATCCGCGATCTGAAAGGCAAGGGCTTCGAACTCGGTCAATACGAGCGCGAGGTCGAGAACAATCGCCTGGTCTACGAAAGCTTCCTTTCGAAATTCAAGGAGATGGACGTTACCGGCAATTACGATGGTTCGAACATCAAGATCGTCGATCGCGCGATCGTGCCGAGCAAGCCGCACAGCCCGAAGCGCATGCGGATTACGCTCGGTGCCTTTGTCGTTGGCTTGTTGCTCGGCACGATCATCGTGTTTCTGCGTGATCGCCTCGACAGCCGCTTCACCTTGCTCGAACAGGTGGAAACTGCTCTGAACCTGCCGGGCTTGGGTGTCGTTCCCAGTGTGCGTGTACGCCGCAAGGACCCCGACGTGGCGGTCTGGTACCGGGCAAACGCGGGCTCACCCTTTGCCGAGGCGATCAATCATATCCGCACCGGCATTCTGTTTTCCGATATCGATTCACCGCCGAAAGCCATCATGGTGACCTCGGCGCTGCCTGGAGAAGGCAAGACGACGTTGGCAAACAATCTGGCCCTGGCTTTCGCCCAACTGGGCCGCACGGTGTTGCTCGAATGCGATCTCCGGCGTCCCCGTGCCCGGGATATCTACGAACTGGATAGTGATTCGGGGTTGACGGATCTGGTGCTGGATCCCGGGCTGCTGGACGTATGCATCCATAAACCCTTCGAGGATCAGGATTTCTACGTGCTTCCCGCCGGGGAAAAGGTGCCGAATCCCCTGGAACTGCTGTCTTCCGATGCGTTCGCCCGGCTATTGAAGAAGCTCCGGGACGAATACGAGCACGTCATTCTCGACGCGCCGCCGGTGTTGCCGGTCAGCGATGGGGTCGTGCTGGGTCACCGGGCCGATGGCGTCGTGGTCGCGATTCGCTCGCAGGATACGACAGAGAAAGCCGCGCGGGATGCGTTGCGTCGCTTGCGCGCGGCGCGTATCGAGCCGTTGGGCGCGGTACTCACCCAGGCGCATGCCAAGAAGATGGCCTACTATGGCAGCCAGTATTACGCCGATTACTCTTATTATGGCGACAAGGCCTATCGTTGACGGGCCTGTCTTATCGCCGTACCGGGGAAAGAGGTCCGGGTGAGGCTTGAAACCGGCAAGCCGTGGCTGTGTCTGGTCGTGGCCTGGTTGTTGTTTCGTTTGCAGTGGCGGCGGCGTGAGACCCTGCCGCGATTGCTCGATCGGGTAACGGCATGGCGCGGTATTCCCGCGCGGACCGGTGTTGCCGAAGCCAGCGATGCGGTCGCGTGCGTATTCCGGTACGCCCGGCGCCTGCCGGGGGTGTGGTCGAGCTGTATTCCGCGCAGTATCGTTCTCGCGGCGTTGCTGAGAGACTGCCCGGATACCAGCCTGAAGATCGGCTTTTCACCGCTGGCGGGGAATCATGAGGGTCATGCCTGGCTGAGTCATGAAGAAGAGCCGTTGATGACCGAGGATAGAGCGCTGCTTGCCAAGCGTCTCTTTACCGAGGTGACATCGCTACCGTTACGGTCCCATCGGAGAGTACATTGGAAGATATTCCCGCAACGCTGTCCGGCTTCTCCCGGCGTCTTCGCGACGGCGACCTCTGCCTTACCGAACTGGGTGACGGCAGTGGCGTGATTCTTGACCTGGATGGACATCAGGTGCTGACTTTGAATGCCAGCGGTGTCGTGCTCGTCGGCGCGATCGCGGCGGGCACGTTGGCGATCGATGACCTGGTGAAGATACTCCGAGAGCAATTCGATGTGGATGAGATACTCGCGGAACGCGATGTGCAGGCGTTCCTGGAGGAACTGGGCGGTTACGTTTAGTCCGGAAATTTGTAACTACTCAGCGAGTAGATCAAAGGCAGAGTAACTGCTCAGATCGCCGCTGAAATGCGTCAGATCAAGGCAAAAAATGTGATCGTTACAGGGATGTAACTTAATTAGGGCAATGCAGGAGCAATTGCCGGTTTACAAGTGTAAATGACCATTTTTGAACGCAGAGCTGGCGTATTTCAGCGGTTAGCTGAGTAGTTACGGAAATTTCATGAATTCGCGCGATGATCGCGCGGCATATTGCTTTTACAAGCGGTTCTCCGAAGGCGTCGCGTATCCGCGATCACACGTAATTGATGAAATTTCTCGTGGAATCAATAGGCAAGCGATGGCGTGTGCAATGCGTGAATTTTCCGGGTTGGTTTCCCCTCAAGGCGATATAGCCTCCACCGCTCGAGCGTCGGATTCCAGCTTGTGTGTCATTTCGTCCGAGGCAAGGCGCGAGGAGGCCGTGGGGGCACGCCCCGCAACGCTGAGCAACGCGGGATCCGGTGAAAGGGTGCGTGCGAAAGTGTCGAGGTTTGAGTAGCCGAGGTTATTCCCTCGGGCTGACATTCACTTACAGCAGTGTGCGGAAGAACGGCGCCCATACCAGTGCGAGGAGCAGTCCCCCGGCCAGGCTCAGGTACATATGCCGGCGATGCGGCGTGGTAACCCCTGCCTGCCGCGCATCCGCCGCGAATACCTTGCTCATCAGCGCATCCAGCAGCAAAACGAAAAACAACAACACGGCGAGCGTCGGAACGATGGCCGAGGCAGCGGTCAGCCAATCGGTTTCCGCGTCGATGTCGACGATGAACGCGAACGGTAATACCGCCAGTGTCAGCAGATAGAGACCGAAGCGGATCGGACCGAGTGATTTGATTGTAGCTAGCATGAGGGGATAACGACGGCACGGGATTGCTGCTATTATCCCGGCGGTCGAGGCGGGAGGCAATGCATTTGTTTCCCGGCACCTGCTTTACTGCCAACTCGGGGAATCTGCCAATATGCGAATCGTATCCTTCAATACCAACGGCATTCGCGCGCGTGAACACCAACTGGAGCGTCTGCGTGACGAACTGCATCCGGATGTGATCGGGATCCAGGAAACCAAGGTGCATGACGACATGTTCCCGTTGGACATGATGGAAAGGCTTGGCTATCACGCCGAGTATTTCGGGCAGAAAGGCCATTATGGCGTGGCCCTGTTGTCACTCCAGCCGCCCGAACGGGTATTCAAGGGGCTGCCGGGCGAAGACGAGGCGGATCAACGCCGCATGATCAGCGCCACCTACACCTTCTCGGGGCGGTCGGTAAGCGTGATGAATGGTTATTTCCCTCAGGGCGAAAGCCGTGATCATCCGGAAAAATTTCCGAACAAGGCGCGATTCTATCGGAATCTGCTCGATACCTTGCAGGCCGACCACGACCCTGGCGAGAATCTGGTGGTCGTCGGTGACATGAATGTCGCTCCACTCGATCAGGATATCGGCATCGGCGCGGACAATGCAAAGCGCTGGCTGCGCAGCGGGAAATGCAGCTTTCTGCCGGAGGAACGGGAATGGCTGCAACGTCTGATGGATTGGGGTTTGAAAGATACCTTTCGGGTTTGCCATCCGGATGTCGACGATCGATTCAGCTGGTTCGATTACCGTAGCAAGGGTTTCGACCGCGAACCGAAGCGCGGCTTGCGCATCGACCTGATCATGGCGACCGAGCCATTGATCCAGAGATTGAGCGGCGCGGGTATCTCCTACGAAATCCGGGCGATGCAGAAGCCCTCCGATCATGCGCCGATCTGGGCGGATTTCGATCTTTGAATCAGCGTGGATTTTCCGGGTCGGCGGGCAATGGGCGTGCTTCGATAAAACCGCCACATGGACTGATTCGCGACAGCTCGACCTGGATGATCTGGTTGGCTTGCTCCGGTCCCAGCCCGGCGATGCCGACACGCAGAAAGTTGGGTGTATAGCCGCTGACGGCGTACCTGTTCTGGTTTGTTGACAGTGGCGCTGCCTCGACCAGTACCGACGGGCGTTCGCCGAGATGCCGTTGCTGAACGCGGCGTTTCATGTCCGCGGCCAGTGCATGCAGCATCTCGCTGCGCTGACGTTTCACCGTTCGTGGCAGCTGTTCCGGCAGCGTGGCCGCTTTGGTACCGCCGCGCGGGGAATAGCTGAAGATATGGATGTGGCCGAAGCCGGTTGCCGCGATGAAGTCCAGAGATTCTCGCCAGTCGGCCTCGCTTTCACCGGGGAAGCCGACGATGATGTCGGTGGTGATGTTGAGTCGTGGCACGGCCTGGCGGGCGTGCTCGACAAGGGCGCTGAATTCAGCGGTCTTGCAGCGTCGCGCCATGCGCCGCAATGTGCGGTCGCAACCGCTTTGGAGCGGCAGATGCAGGTGTGGCATCAGGCGGGGGTTATCGAACAGCGTCCAGAAATGCTCCGGGATGTCCCAGGGTTCGAGCGAACCCATGCGGATGCGGGGC
>JALULB010000262.1:0-1644 GCA_027041035.1 Sedimenticola sp.
GTATAGCATATCCGCGACACCCCACAGCAGATCAAACGGATACAAGTCTCAATCAAGAAAAGAAAGACCGGGCACATGAAAGCATTCAGCTTAAAACAGAAAAAAACGGCGCCCTATGGCGCCGCCTTCCCTTCCCTGGGAAGGCCCTCGAAAAAATCGAGGGCTTTTCTGTCGTCGATATCCGCTTACTTGCGGCGGCTGGCACCAAAGCCAAGCAGGCCAGCAGCCATCAGCAGCAGCGAACCCGGGATCGGGGCAGGCTGAACAGCGGTATAGATATACTCAACGCCAATGTCGCACTGGCCAATGGCATCGAAATTACCTTGGCCAGAACCGCCAACAGCAGTTACGGTTATGGCATTATCGGCCGCACAACCAAAATTCCAGGTACCCGCGCCGATGAAATCGGCCAGGGTCGCACCCCAGTCACCGACTGCATCGAATACGCTCGGACCAACAGAGGTCGAGGCCGCGCCGCCGACGGTGGCCCCACTAGCGACCGCAGTCGGGAGCGTAACGCCCGCCGCACCAACCGCGCCGCTGGCGATGGATGCTTCGGTACCCAATACCGCGTCATCATCGAACAGATCGAACTGAAAGGTGGTCGAAACGTTCAGCGCGGTAACTGCGATGGTTGAAGCACCCTGGTTCGCCACGCTAAGCGTGCCCTCTGCGGAACCACCAACGGTGATCAGCACCTGAGTCAGGGTGCCCAGAGTCGAATCGAACTGCGCAAACGAAACAGGAGCAACCGCGTTCGGCGTGCCACCAGCCAGGTTGGACAGCGCCATACCGGCATGTGTCTCGAAGCTAAGCTGACTAGGTCCGATGCTCTGCGTGGGCAGTACAACTGAAGCCGCCATGCTCGCGGTAGAAGCCAGCAGCGCACCAGCGCCAATCAGTGAAGCAAGAATGGTTTTTTTCATTTATCAAGTTCCTCAATAAAACTATAACGATGTAGTGTGGTTACAAAGCAAGCCAAGCAAGCCGCCTTGACCCTAGGTTAAGCACTTACCGCGCCAAATTTATTTTTACTTTTAAATACAATGGCTTATTGACACACCCCGCCATTCAGGCACTATCAGATGTAAAAAACACTGACACCTTCGACCAACTCCACAGGTATCGCTAGCGGATTACAAGGACTCAGATACAAGTCTCACCCAAACCCTTGAGAAATCTACATTTTCAGAACACAATTCATGTAAAAAAAGCTGACATCTCCCACTGGAGAGCTTAATTCCGCCCTTGAAGCACCCATTGCTCTGGCGTAAAGGTTTTCAACGCTAGTGCGTGCAACTCACCGCTTCGCAGCAGTTCGTCGACGGCCGCGTAGACCATGCGCTGGCGCTGGATGGGGGTTTTGCCCTCGAACGCCGGGCTGACGACGATGGCATCAAGGCTGCAGCCTTCGCCGGACAGGATCACCTGTTCGGCACTGGTGGCCTGCTGGATCAGTGTCTTGATCTGTTCTGGGGTCATTTCAGTATCTCCGGGTGTAACTACTCAGCTAACCGCTGAAATGCGCCAGCTCTGCGTTCAAAAATGGTCATTTACACTTGTAAACCGGCAATTGCTCCTGCATTGCCCTCATAAGTTACATCCCTGTAACGATCACATTTTTTGCCTTGATCTGACGCATTT
>JALULB010000262.1:1654-8621 GCA_027041035.1 Sedimenticola sp.
TCTCGGGCCAGCGTTCCTCCGCCAGATTCAGGTTGACTCGCGTCGGGGCGAGATAAACGAGCTGGTCGTCACCATCCAGGGCAAGGTGCTCATGCGCCTTGTCGCGGAATCGGGCGAGCAGCTTGTCGTCATCGCATTGCACCCAGCGCGCGGTGGCAACGCTGATCGGTTCGACGACGGCTTCGACGCCGTACTCGCCTTTCAAACGGTGGGCGGCGACATCGAACTGCAACACGCCGACGGCGCCAAGGATCAGGTCGTTGTTCTTCAGCGGCCGGAAGACCTGGGTCGCGCCCTCCTCGCAGAGCTGCAATACACCCTTCTGCAAGGCCTTCATCTTCAACGGATCTTTCAATACCACGCGACGAAACAGCTCCGGCGCGAAGTACGGTATGCCCTCATACTTCAACGCCTCGCCCTCGCTGAAGGTATCACCGATCTGGATGGAGCCATGGTTGTGCAGGCCAATGATGTCGCCCGGCCAGGCCTCCTCGACCTGCCGCCGTTCATCGGCCTGAAAGGTGATGGCATTGCTGATCTGCACCGTCTTGCCGATGCGCACGTGCTTCATCTTCATGCCCTTGCGGTAGCTGCCCGAGCAGACACGCAGAAAGGCGACGCGGTCGCGGTGCGCCGGGTCCATGTTCGCCTGGATCTTGAACACGAAACCGGTAAATTTGGATTCTTGCGGCTCGACCAGCCGCGTGGCGGTGTTACGTGCACGCGGACCGGGCGCGTAGTCGACGAAGGCATCCAACAGTTCGCGCACGCCGAAGTTGTTGATCGCCGAGCCGAAGAATACCGGCGTCTGCTCGCCACGCAGATAGGCATCCAGGTCCAGTTCATGGCTGGCACCGCGCACCAGCTCGATCTCGTCACGCAATTCCTCCGCCTGGTCGCCGAGTAACTCGTCGAGCAGCGGGTTGTCCAGCCCCTCGATGAGTTCACCCTGCAGCGCCTTGCCACCGTGGGTCGCGGAGAACAGATGGGTGGTATTCGTGCGCAGATCGAACACGCCGGCAAGACGCTTGCCCATGCCTATCGGCCAAGTGACCGGCGCGCAGGGCATCTTCAATACTGCTTCGATCTCGTCCATGATCTCGATCGGGTCGCGACCCTCGCGATCGAGCTTGTTGACGAAGGTCATGATCGGCGTGTCGCGCATGCGGCACACGTCCATCAATTTAATGGTGCGCGCCTCGACGCCCTTGGCGACATCGATGACCATCAAGGCCGAGTCGACCGCCGTCAGGGTGCGGTAGGTATCCTCGGAGAAATCCTCGTGTCCCGGCGTATCGAGCAGATTGACGACGGCGTCCTTGTACGCGAACTGCATCACCGACGAGGTCACCGAGATACCGCGCTGTTTCTCCAGCTCCATCCAGTCGGAGGTCGCGTGGCGCGCGGCCTTGCGGCCCTTCACCGTGCCGGCAAGCTGAATCGCGCCGCCAAACAGCAACAGCTTCTCGGTCAGCGTAGTCTTGCCCGCGTCGGGATGAGAGATGATGGCGAAGGTGCGCCGCTTGCTGATTTCAGTGTCCGCTGACATGGCCGGGTTCCGATCGAAAACCACCTATTGTACTCGATACATCAGTCCAGCAGGGTCTTCGCGAAGACGAAGGCATCCTCGCGCCGGCCGCCGTCGGCCGGGTAATAACCGGCGCGGATGCCCACTTCGTTGAAGCCCATCGCCAGATACAGACGGATCGCCGCCTTGTTGCTCACCCGAACCTCAAGAAACAGGGTTTCCGCGCGCCGCTGGCGCGCCTCGTCGAAGCAGGCTTCGAGCAGGCGACGCCCCAGCCCCCGGCACTGAAAATCCGGATCGATGCATAGATTCAACAGATGCGCCTCGCCGGCGGCAACCGACAATACCGCATGCCCGATGAGCCGACCTTCCAGCTCACAGACCCGACACAGATAACCGACGCGCAGGCAGTCACGGAAGATGCCCTCGCTCCACGGATGTGTATAGGCGCGGCGCTCGATGGCCATCACTTCCGGCAGGTCCGCGCTGTCCATCGGCCTGGGCTGGAACAACGGCGCGTTGATCGAGGCGCTCATGCATCCCGCCCATGCAGAATGCGGTGAACGCGTTGCAGGTCGTCCCAGGCTTTCGCCTTCTGCTCCGGCGAGCGCAGCAGGTAAGCCGGATGGTAGGTGACGATCAGTGGCGTATCGGTCTCGGGAAAGCGGTGTACGCGACCGCGCAGGCGCCCCACCGCCTCATCGCTGTGCAGCAGGTTCTGCGCCGAGATGCGCCCGACCGACAGAATCAATCTCGGCTCGATCAAGGCGATCTGGCGCAACAGAAACGGCCGACAATGGGCGGCCTCCTCGGCACGTGGATCGCGATTACCCGGTGGCCGGCATTTCAGGATATTGGCGATATACACCTGCTCGCGACGCAGGCCGATGGCCTGGAGCATCAGATTGAGCAACTGACCGGCGCGACCGACGAACGGCTCGCCGAGGCGGTCCTCGTCGGCGCCCGGCGCCTCGCCGACGATCAGCAGATCGGCGCGTGGATCACCGACACCGAAGACCGTCTGGGTGCGCGTCTCGGCGAGCGCGCAGCGCTGACAAGCGGCCACCTCGGCGCGCAATGCATCCCAGTCGAGCTGCTCGACCGGAACACGCGCCAGCGGTTCCGCCTCGACGGACCCGGCCGCAACCGGAGGAGGCGACTCGGTCGACACGGCGATGGACGCACGCGGCGCCCAGGTCTGGATACCCATGGCATCGAGATATGCCTGCCGCCGCGCATCCATTCACACCACCGTCATACATCCGCGCCTTGCGGATGATCCCGATCCACCGGCGACAGGATCTTGTTGCAGGCGTTGACATAGGCCTTTGCCGACGCGATGACGATATCGGTGTCCGCGCCCTGCCCGTTGACGATGCGCCCGCCGCGTTCCAGACGCACGGTGACCTCGCCCTGCGAATCGGTGCCAGTGGTGATGTTGTTGACCGAATACAGCAGCAGCTCCGCGCCGCTGTTGACGACATGCTCTATCGCCTTGAACGCCGCATCCACCGGCCCGCCGCCCTGGGCCGCGCCGGCGCGCTCCTCGCCATCCAGGCACAGGGTCACATCGGCCCTGGGCGTTTCGCCGGTCTCCGAACAGACATGCAGGGAGACCAGGCGCACGCGCTCGTTCTCGGCGCTGGCGCTGGTGTCGGTGACCAGGGCCTGAAGATCCTCGTCGAAGATCTCGTGCTTCTTGTCGGCGAGATCCTTAAAGCGAGCGAACGCGGCGTTCAAATCATCTTCGGAATCGAACTCGACGCCGATCTCGGCGAGCCGACTCTTGAACGCATTGCGCCCGGAGTGCTTGCCCAGCACCATGCGGTTATGACTCCAGCCGACATCCTCGGCACGCATGATTTCGTAAGTCTCGCGGCTCTTCAGAATGCCATCCTGATGGATGCCAGACTCATGCGCGAAGGCGTTCGCACCAACGATCGCCTTGTTCGGCTGTACCGGAAAACCGGTGATATTCGACACCAGCCGCGAGCACGGGACGATCTGCGTGGTATCCAGCGTGGTATCGCAACTGAACACGTCGCGGCGCGTGCGCACCGCCATCGCGACCTCCTCCAGCGCGGCATTCCCGGCGCGTTCGCCAAGGCCATTGATGGTGCATTCGACCTGTCGCGCGCCATTCATCACCGCAGCCAACGAGTTCGCCACCGCCAGGCCCAGGTCGTTATGGCAATGCACCGAGAAGACCGCCTTGTCGGCGTTCGGGATGCGCTCGATCAAGGTCCGGATCAGCTCGCCGAACTGCTCGGGGATGTTGTAGCCGACCGTGTCCGGAATGTTCAGGGTCGACGCGCCGGCGTCGATCACCGCCTCGAAGACACGACACAGGAAATCCGGATCGGAACGCCCGGCATCCTCGGCCGAGAACTCGACGTCATCGGTATACCGGCGCGCGCGCCTGACCGCCGCGACGGCCTGTTCCAGCACCTGCTCCGGCAACATGCGCAACTTGCGCTCCATATGGATCGGCGAGGTCGCGATGAAGGTGTGGATGCGCGACGCATTCGCCGGCTTCAATGCCTCGCCGGCGCGATCGATATCGCGGTCCAGCGCGCGCGCCAGGCCACAGATACGCGCATCGGTGACCGCGCGGGCGACCGCCTCGACCGCCTCGAAGTCACCGTGACTGGCGATCGGGAAACCCGCCTCGATGACGTCGACACGCAGCTTCTCCAGGGCCTTCGCGATACGGATCTTCTCATCCCGGGTCATGGATGCGCCGGGGCTCTGCTCGCCGTCGCGCAAGGTGGTATCGAAAATAATCAGTTTGTCTGCCTGTGCCATGTTCTGCTCCAATGTCGGCGACCCGCGCCGAAAAGGCTGTATTCGTTCAATCGGGTGTATGGATGGAATGCGCGTTATCGCCCTCGCCAGGGGATCTGTATAATTTGCCCATCAGGGCAGTAGCAGCAGGCAGGTCGGCAGGTGAGCGGGCAATACAGCGCCGTCGGCGCGGAGCACCGGGAACGGAACATGAGCTGTATCGCGGATATCGGTCATATCGAGGGCTTTGTCAATGCGACAATGATAGTTACCAGTGACTATAGCGGATCGGCCGTCGCCTGCCAAGCTGAAATATTGCATCATCGGCACCCGCCTCTCCGAGCACATGCATCATGTCCATAGTCACCCGGCGCTTCGCCCATCCCGCCCGATTCGGTCTGTTCGTGCTGCGCCGCTTTCTGCGCGACGATTGCCCGAGTTCGGCCGCCGCGTTGAGTTATACCTCGCTGCTCGCCCTGGTGCCATTGATGGCGGTCATGCTGGCGGTGGTCGCGGCGTTTCCGGTATTCGACCAGGCCAGCGAGATACTCCAGAACTTTCTCTTCGAGAACTTCGTCCCGGCCGCCGGCGAGATGCTGCACGAGCACCTGAACCGCTTCTCGGCAAACGCGTCGCGCCTGTCGGGGCCGGGTATCGTATCGCTGGTGGTGGTCGCGCTGTTGCTGATGTCGAGCATCGACCGCACCTTCAACAAGATCTGGCACGCACGCCAGAAACGCACCACGGTGATGAAATTCCTGACCTATTGGGCAACGCTGTCACTCGGGCCGATGCTGATCGGCACGAGCATACTGGTGAGCTCCTATCTGCTGTCGCTGCCACTGTTCAGCGCCACCTCCAGCGCATTGGGGCTGGACAAGGCGCTATTGCGCGTCAGCCCGTTCCTCGCGTCGCTACTCGCCTTCACGCTGCTCTATCAGGTCGTGCCGAACCGCCGGGTGCGTTTCGCGCACGCCTTCACCGGCGGGCTGGTCGCCGCCATGTTGTTCGAACTGTCGAAACGCGCCTTCGGCCTGTACATCGCCAATTTTCCCACCTATCAGGCGATCTATGGCGCGTTGGCAACCGTCCCGATCTTCCTCGTCTGGCTGTATCTTTCGTGGCTGGTCACCCTGCTGGGCGCCGAAACCGCCTACTGCTTGGGCATCTATCCGTATTATGCCGGGCACCGGCATGCGGACCAACGGATCAACCTGTTGCACGCGGTACGCGTACTCGCACTGTTGCAACAGGCCCAGCGGAACGACACACCGATGAAGCTGGAGAGTCTGGCCAGGGCGGATGTCGGCCTGCTGGAGGAGGACTTGGAAGACCTGCTGTACCGGCTGCGCAAGGCCCACTGGCTGTCACGTTGCGACGACGCCAGCTGGGTGCCGACGCGCGACATGCACACGGCAACCGCGGGGTTACTGCGGGAGAGCACCCGTCTGCCACTACCCGGCCCCGGCCAGACACACCACGACTGGTTCGATGAACTGGAAAGCCTGATCGCGGGCCGGCTCGACCTGCCCGTGAGCCGGCTTTTCGATGCTGTCACATCAGCACCACGTCCAGATAATCAAAGCTAGCCGTACGATCGAGCAGTTGACGGCGATCGAGACGATACATGCGATCCCGGTCCTCGACGAGAAACTCCGCCGCCTCGTGATAGGCGCCGCGTTCGATCAGCAGGCCCAGCCCGGCGTCCTTTTTGTTGCTTTCGGCCAAAAGCGCGGGCAATTGGCCGGAAATGGTCTTGCCGACGACGATCGGTTTCACCTTGACCGCCCGGAACCGGCCATTCAGCAGACTGATGCCAACCCGTGCCATGCGCTCGCCGTGTTGCTGGAGCCAGCAGATGTAACCGAGATGATGCTGACCATCGCCATGCCGCAGCAGCACCAGATCTCCCGGGCGCGGCCGGGATTCCGTGTGGGTGGAAAACTCCAGGCACATACCGGAAACGCTGTTGTCCACCTGGCGCCAGCGTTCCAGGGAGAAGGTACGCGGCGCCTGACGACCCAGACCGATGGCGTCGGTCATCTCCACGATCGGTTGCAGTTCGAGTTCGACGCCAGCATGGTCTTCCGTATAGAAGTGCGCGACCGCATCCAGCCCCCAGGCCACCTGCAACCAGCCACGCGCGGGCTTGCGCGACGCTTTTCTTGCCGGCGGCTCGTTCCACGCAAGCAGCATGAGTTTCAGCAGGCGTTGCGAGGCATCGCCCTTCAATCCCTGGGTTTGCGCCGAAAGGCGAGCCAACTCCCGGGAGATATAGCGGTTCAGTTGCAATGTATGCAACACGCGGCAATCGGGAGAGGTCGGAATGGAACGACCGTGGCGCACGGCGCGCGGTAACTGCACCGCCGACAGCGAAAAAACAAAGCTTGCACCCACGGCCACCGCCTTTTCACAAGGCGTGATCCGGGAGAAACCCGCGCCGACATCGAGGAAACGGTGCGCGGCCCACAATTCACCCATCGCCAGCCGCCAGGGATCCAGCAGGCGAATCAGCAGAATCTGCGCGAAACGCATGCTGATCGAGATCTTGACATCCGGGTTTTCGCTGTCCGACGCCTTGGCGTACTTATCCTGCACGCCTTCGCTCTCGGCCAACTGATAAATCTGAAAGACCTCTCTCCAGACCTGCAGGAC
>JALULB010000263.1 GCA_027041035.1 Sedimenticola sp.
GGCTGCGTCGGTGTGGCCGGTCTTCACGCCATCGACCGTCTTGTCACGCGTCAACAGCAGGTTGCGGTTCTGCTGCTTGATGCCGTTGTAGGTGAACGCCTTCTGCGAGTACCAGCGATAGTATTCCGGAAACTCGTGGATCAGCGCGGCGGTGACCTTCGCGATGTCCCGCGCGGTGACGTAGTGATCCTTGTCCGGCAGGCCGGTGGCGTTGACGAAGTGCGAGCCGAGCATGCCGAGCCGGTAGGCGTGTTCGTTCATCAGCTGGGCGAAGGCCTCCTCGCTGCCGGCGATGTGCTCGGCAAGCGCCACCGAGGCATCGTTGCCCGACTGGATGATCATGCCCTTTATCAGATCCTCCAGTTTGACCTTCTTGTTGACCTCGATGAACATCCGCGAGCCAGGCGTCTTCCAGGCTTTTTCGCTGACCAGCACCTCGTCGTTCAGCTTGATGTGCCCCGCCGCCAGCTCGCGGAAGACGACATAGGCGGTCATGATCTTGGTCAGGCTGGCGGGGTCCAGGCGTTCGTCGGCGTTGTGGCTGGCCATCTCGAAATCGCTGTTGATGTCCAGCAGCAACCAGCCGCGTGCTTCGACACTCGGTGGTTGCGGGGTGGCCGCCAGCAGCGTCGTCGGGAGTATCAGCAGGCAGAGCAGGGTGAATCTTGTCAGTACGGCAGACACGTCGGGTTCCTGTGGCTTGGGGACGAGCGCGATATTCTACTCCGATATGGCCGTCTCGGGCGAAGCGGAATCAACGCGTGGAATGACTGTGGAACAGGGTGGAATAGTTCGCGGCGGGTTCGCCATCCGGTGATACGGGGTTCTTTTTCTTCAACAGATTCATGCCGCCGCGCAGAACCCGGGTCTGGTAACCGAGCTGATTCAGGATATAGGCGCCGACGGCGCTGCGCGCGCCGGTGTCGCAGAACACCAGATACTCGCGGTCGCGACGCAGCAGGGCGCCTTTCACCCGCAGCAGGTAGTAGGGGATGTTCAGCGCGCTGCCGAGGGTGGCGTAGTTGTATTCCGCCTCGCTGCGCACATCCAGGCGAATCGCCCCCTGGCGTACCCGCCTGGCGGCCTCCACCGCATCCACCCAGCGCAGCAGGGGTTGTTCCAACAAGGTATGGAAGTCGTCTTGATCCAGCGTCATCAGCAGGCCATCGCTGAGCATGGTGACGGTCGCGTTGCGGTTCGCGCCGGTGAGCAATGATTCCTCGCCGAAGGAGTCGGGTGGTGACAAGCGGGCCAGTACGACATCCTTGCCGTTGACCCGTCGGCTGACCTCGGCCGTGCCCTCGCGCAGCGCGTAGAACAGTGAGCCGGGGGTATCCTGGGTAACGATGGTTTCGCCGGCGCCGACATGGCGGATGCGCATGCGGGTGAAGATCTGCTGAATGCTGGTGGCCGGCAGCTGGCGGAATACGCCGGTACCCAGCAGGGCCATCATCCATTCGCTGTCGCGCAGGTCGTGGCCGTTGAAGCGAATGGTTTCACCGTTCTCGACATCATCCTCGGCGAGCTGGTTCAGCACCAGCATCTGTTCGAGTTCGTTACGGTTGACGCCGAGCAGCAGACAGTTGCGTGAATGCGCGTGCGCCTTGGCCGCGATCAGTTCGTCCATGCGCAACGGATGGCGCGCGGTCTCGCTACAGGCCTCGATCTCCTCGCCATTGCCGAGCAGGCCGCGCGTGCGGATCACGCCGGATGTCAGATAGTAGACCAGTTGATGGTCGATATGCAGGTCGCCGAGTCGCTCGCCCTTGCGCAGGCGTTGCGTCTGGGCGAAGCGTTGAAGATGTCGAATGCCGTCCTCGAAGAGACTGCAAATCGGTATCAATGACCGAAATCGATTCAGATCCATCATCTGTCGAATCCCCTGGTTCCCTGTTCCGTGCGGCGTATTTTACACCTTTCGGGCGAATTTTCGTTCGCGTCAAAGAAACCGTGAACCGGCTAGCGCCTTGGTGTAAAATTCCGCCCTTCGCAGTGGAGAAACCCAAATGCAGGACATCAACCCGATACGTAATAAAATCAATGACCTGAGAGGGCGCGTCGAGTCCCTTAGGGGGTATCTTTGACTACCCGGAGAAACAGGAGCGCCTGACCGAGGTATTGCGCGAGCTGGAAGACCCGGAGGTGTGGAACGATCCCGACCGCGCCCAGGCGCTGGGCAAGGAGCGCTCGTCGCTTGAGGCCGTGGTCGCGACCGTCGATGAGCTGACCGAGGGGCTGGCGGATGCCGGCGATCTGCTCGACATGGCGGTCGAGGAAGACGACGAGGAGACCCTGGACTCGCTGGTCGCGGATCTGGACGACTACGAGAGAAAGGTCGCCACGCTGGAGTTTCGCCGCATGTTCTCCGGCGAGATGGATGCCGCCAACGCCTTCCTCGATATCCAGGCGGGTTCCGGCGGCACCGAGGCGCAGGACTGGGCCGAGATGCTGTTGCGCATGTATCTGCGTTGGGGCGAGTCTCACGGCTTCAAGACCGAGTTGATGGAGGTCTCGCCCGGCGATGTCGCTGGCATCAAGAGCGCGACGATCCGCTTCGAGGGCGACTACGCCTTCGGCTGGCTGCGCACCGAGATCGGCGTGCATCGCCTGGTGCGCAAGTCGCCGTTCGACTCCGGCAATCGTCGGCATAC
>JALULB010000264.1:0-369 GCA_027041035.1 Sedimenticola sp.
CGGAAATGGAAACGGCAGCCCCGGCGTCGCCGGACATCGAAGGCTCAGAAACGGAAGTTTCAGAAAAAGAAGACTCGGAAACGGAATCAGCAGAAACCGAATCAGCGCAAACAGAATGGGCGGAAAGCACAGCGCCAGGTGAAACCACGCCCGATCTTGAAACGCAGCCGCTGGAGACAGCCGACGATGCGGCAATGCTGGCGGATGCGTCATCCGCCAGTGACGACAGCGAGGCGCTTGAAGTTATCGAGCTCGAAGCCGACGGCGCCATCGGTGCTGAGACGGCTTTTGACGGTGAAGCAAGCGATGATGACTCCCTGATCGATCTGTCGGCTTTCGCCGAGACGGCGGATGAAGCGGCTGCCGATG
>JALULB010000264.1:379-2651 GCA_027041035.1 Sedimenticola sp.
ATTGAAAGCGAAGCCAGCGAAGAAAGCGGAGAAAACGAAACAGAACTCGAGGCGGCCCAGGTGGTTGAACGGGCGGATGAACCGGCGGATGAAGAAGCGCCGCATGCCATCGAAGAGCTGGTCATTTCCAGTGACGAGCTCGATCTGGAACAGGCGCCGCCGAGTGGTGAAGACGCGCTCGATCTGGTCGAAATCGATGAGTCCTCGGAGGTGGATGCATCGGCCTTCGAAATCGACCCGATGCTGCTGAAGATCTATTACGATGAAAGTTGCAGTCATCTGGCGACGGTACGGGAACAGATCGACCGGCACGATCGGGGTGAAGCGCCGTTGCGCGCCGACAAGACACTCAATCGTGCTTTCCACACGCTGTATGGTAGCGCCCGCACGGCGGAAGTGACCGCCATTGCCGACATCAGCGGCGCGGTTGAAAAATATCTCAAGGCAAGGCAGGACAACCCCGATGACCAGCTGCCGCCCGCCATTGTCGACCTGCTCAAGGAAGTGGCCGACACCCTCGACGCCATGCTGCAGGTAGTGAACGAAGGGCGTTTGCCTGAAGCCGACAAGGCGCTGGTGGAGCGGATCAACCGCGCAGTGCAGGATGAAATGCAAAGCCAGTTGCAGGCTTCACTGTCGCAGGATTCAGCAGCGGGTGAAGACATCGCGCCCGGCGATAATGAAACTGCAATGGCGATGTCCACAGCCGCCCCGGCTGACGCCGATACCGATGACGTGTCTATATTGTCGCCGCAGGGCACCGGGCAAGGCGCGGATGAAAATGAACAACAGGTTGATGAATCGGCAGGGCAAGTCGATGCGGAGTCCGAGGCCAGGGCCGAAGCCGGTACGGATACCGTTGCCAATGAGACGCCGGATACCCTTATCGCTTATGCCGATATCGATGACGAATTGATCGATATCTTCCTCGAAGAGGCCGATGAGCTGCTCGAAGATTGCGAACATGTGCTACAGGCATTGAAGGATGCGCCCAATGACATGTCGAAGATCAATCGCCTGCAGCGCAATATGCACACCCTGAAAGGGGGCGCGCGCATGGCCGAGTTGAGCCCGGTGGGAGACCTGACCCATATCCTCGAATCGCTGGTGGTGCAGGTCAGCGAAAACCGTCTCGACATGAAGGGGCCGACCCTGCGTTTGCTGCAGGAGGCGATGGACACGCTGGTGGACATGATTGGCCGGGTGCGCAAGCGTGACCAGATGCAGCCGGTCGGCGATCTGATCGCCCGTGTCGAAGGTATTATGGCAGGCCAAATCGACGACCAGCGCGCGGTGGAACGGTTCGATCTGGATCTGGGTGACCTCGATGCAGCCAGAGGAGATGAGGCGGCGGATGATGAAACCGAATCGACGGCCTCGGCGCCTGCCGGCGTCGGCCGCCGCGCCGACGACAAACCGCACTGGGGTGAGCGCGCCACCGATGTCAATTTCGTCGAAAGCCAGGAGCTGGTGCGGGTACGTTCCGACCTGCTCAACAACCTGGTCAACTATGCCGGCGAGGTCAACATCTATCACGCGCGTCTGGGCAAGCAGGTGTCCGACTTCGGCTTCAACCTCTCCGAGCTTTCACAGACCGTGGAACGCCTCAAGGAGCAGCTGCGCAAGCTCGAGATCGAAACCGAGATCCAGATTCGTTCCGGCTATGAAAAAGAGGCCGATGCCTACGACGAAGGCTTCGACCCGCTGGAGATGGATCGCTATTCCACCCTGCAGCAGTTGTCGCGAAGCCTGATGGAAACCGCCAGCGACGTGGAAAGCATCAACGCCATTCTGAGTGAAATCGTGCGTGAATCCGAAGCCCTGCTGTTGCAGGAGTCGCGCGTCAGCACCGACTTGCAGGAAGGCCTGATGCGTACCCGCATGGTGCGTTTCGGTGGCCTGTCTTCCCGCATGCGGCGTATCGTGCGCCAGGTGGCGCGCGAACTCGACAAGGAAGTGGAGCTGAAAATCATCGGCGAGGAAAGCGAAGTCGACCGTACCGTGCTCGACCGTATTGTCGCGCCGCTGGAACACATGCTGCGCAACGCCGTGGCGCACGGCATCGAAAGCCCCGAAGAACGCCGCCGCGCCGGCAAGAAGGAAACCGGCAGCATTACAATCAGCGTCGGACGCCAGGGCACCAATGTCATCATCAATGTCAAGGATGATGGTCGTGGCATCGATGTCGACAAGATACGCCGCAAGGTTGTCGAGCAGGGGCTGGTTCGCGCCGACGCCAAACTGACGGATCATGATGTTCTGCAATTCATCC
>JALULB010000265.1 GCA_027041035.1 Sedimenticola sp.
CATCGACACCATGCGGCGGCTCCCGGCCCGACAACAGATATGAAAATAGTCGCGCAACCCCTGCCCGACCTGTTGGACATCCGTGTCGTTCAGCTCTGGCCGGCGCTCGCGGAAACGCCGCACAACGGCCGGAGGGATGTTCTGGCGGGCGATCCATGCCAACCGCCAGCGTTGCAGCAAGGCCCTGGCGATGGACACGAGCACGGCGATCAGAAGCAGCGCGGCGACAAAGCGTACGCCGAGATTGGCGACTTCCGACTCCGGCACTGGGCATTCAGTCCTTCAGTACAAAGGTCACCTTCAGGCGCACCTTGTATTCGGATATCTGGCCTTTCTTGTCGACACTGACGCTGTGGTCGCTGACCCAGGCACTGCATACGTTTTTCAGGGTCTTGGTGGCGCGCTTGACGCCCTGCTTGACGGCATCGTCGAAGCTCTTCGGCGAGGAGGCGATGATTTCGGTGACTCTTGCAACAGACATGGTGATTTCCTTTGGGGATCGACGACAACGAGGGTGTTGCCAGCAACGAGTTTACACCATTCCTCCCAGCTGGCATCCCGGACGGGTCAATGCAGAAAATCAGCCAACGATGCAGTCCGCCATTTTCCTTGCACCACCCGCCAGGCATCACCATCCCGTCGAAACCGCAGTTCGAGCGCCATCAGGCGCGCATGGATTTCGGCAAGCTTGTCCAGCGCCAGCGGCGCCGAAGCCATCGCGACGAGCAGGCGCGCGCGGATACGGCCATCCGGCAGGCTGTGCAGCGCCTGGATACGCACGAGAAAATGCGGTGAGCGGTAGCGGAAGAACAGGCGCGTCAACAAGGCGCGCATATCCCGCCGCGTGATCGCATCCGGCCCGTGAAAATCGGCAGACAGCAACTCCGCCAGCCCGCCGGCATCGCGCTGCTCGGCGAGTTGACGACCCTCCTCGATGCGTTCACGCACCTGCTGTTCGGGCGTCAACTCGTGCCGCGAGCAGGCGCCGAGCAGCAAGGCCGGCAATACACACAGAAACAGGCGACGGCGCATCACCGGCTCAACGCAAGTCGAGTACATCCTGCATGTCGAACACACCACGCTCCCGGCCGGTGATCCAGTGCGCGGCGCGCGCCGCGCCGGCGGCGAAGGTCATGCGGCTGGAGGCCTTGTGGACGATCTCGACACGCTCGCCCTCACTGGCGAACCACACGGCGTGCTCGCCGACGACATCACCGGCGCGAATGGTCTCGAAGCCTATGGTCTCCGGCTTGCGTTCGCCGGTATGACCCTGGCGACCGTACACGGCGACCTTCTCCAGATCCCGCCCGAGGGTATCGGCGATCACCTCGCCCATGCGCAACGCGGTGCCGGACGGCGCGTCCACCTTGTGGCGATGATGCGCCTCGATGATCTCGATGTCGGCGGTGTCGCCCATCACCCGGGCAGCGATCTCGAGCAACTTGAAACAAAGGTTCACGCCAACGCTCATATTCGGCGCGAACAGGATGGCGATCTCCTTGCCGGCATCGGCGATCGCCTGTTTGCCCGCGTCGTCGAAGCCGGTGGTGCCGATCACCATGCGCTTACGGTGTTCATGGCATAGCGCGATGTGACCCAGGGTCGCCTCCGGGCGGGTGAAATCGATCACCACGTCGAAGTTGTCGACCACGTCCGACAAGGCCGACACGATGGCGACGCCCAGCCGACCGACCCCGGCGACCTCGCCGGCATCCGCGCCGATCAGGCTGCTTTGCGGATACTCGGTGGCCGCGCTCAGTTCCAGCTCGGGATGATTGTTCACCGCTTGCACCAGGGTTTTCCCCATGCGTCCGGCGGCGCCGACGATCGCGACTCTGATCATGATACCTACCTACCCCTTCAAACCATCGAAAAAGTGCTTCACGCCGTCGAGCCAACCGCTGGTCTGCGGGCTGTGCTTGGCGCCCTTGCCTTGCAATGTATCGTCCAGCTCGCGCAGCAGCTTCTTCTGCGCTTCGGTGAGTTTTACCGGGGTTTCCACCAACACGCGACAGATCAGGTCGCCGACCGCGCCTCCGCGCACCGGTTTGACGCCCTTGCCGCGCATGCGGAACATCTTGCCGGTCTGGGTGCCCGGCGGGATCTTCAGCTTGATCTTGCCGTCCAGCGTCGGCACCTCCAGCTCGCCGCCGAGCGCGGCGGTGGTGATGTTGATCGGCACCTCGCAGAACAGGTTGCTGTCGTCGCGGGTGAAGATATCGTGCTCGGCGACATGGATCTGGACATACAGATCACCGTTGGGACCGTTGTTCTCGCCGGCTTCGCCCTCGCCGGCAAGGCGGATGCGGTCGCCGTTGTCCACCCCGGCGGGCACCTTCACCGACAGGGTTTTCTGCTCTTGCACGCGCCCCATGCCATGACAGGCGCCGCACGGATCACTGATCACGCTACCCTTGCCGTGGCAGTGCGGGCAGGTCTGCTGCACCGAGAAGAAGCCTTGCTGGATACGCACCTGGCCCTGCCCGTGACAGGTCGCGCAGGTCTTCGGCTTAGAACCCTTCTTCGCCCCGCTGCCGTTACAGGTGCTGCATTTGATCGTCGTCGGGATGCGGATCTTGACCTCGGTGCCGTGCACCGCCTCTTCGAGCGTCAATTCGAGGTTGTAGCGCAGGTCGGCGCCGCGATTG
>JALULB010000266.1 GCA_027041035.1 Sedimenticola sp.
TTACACTTGTAAACTCACATTTTTTGCCTTGATCTGACACATTTCAGCGGTGATCTGAGCAGTTACCCATGTTTTAGACGACTATGCTGAATAGTTACCTTGCGTTTTACCTGGGTAAAATGGCGCGCATGCCTGAGTTCGAGGTTTGGGTAACGAAGGCTGTATGATTCAACTCTGTACTGGAGTGGCTCCCGCCGCCGATGGTGGCGGGCGGCTTTTGGGACTGGATACTTAGGGATGGCATGACGGAATCCGAAGACAAAGAAAAACAGACACGCGGAGAGTTCGTCTCTGGCGCGGTATGGATGGTCGCGATGCGCTGGGCGATGCGCCTGATCGGGCTGGTCAGTACCGTGATTCTCGCGCGGCTGCTGACGCCCGACGATTTCGGCGTGGTTGCGTTGGCGTTGATCGTCAACGGCTTTCTCGAGGTGGTGTCGTGGACCGGTGTCGATCTGGCGCTGATACGCAATCGCAATGCGACCCGCGAGCACTATGATACCGCCTGGACGATTCAGATCATTCAGGGAGGCATCTATGCCGCGCTGCTGGTCGCGGCGGCGCCGCTGGCCGTGGCGTATTTCGATGAGCCAAGAACCGCGATCGTGCTGCATCTGTTGGCAGTTCGGGCGGTGATCGAGGGCTTCCAGAACATTGGCGTCGTGGCCTTTCGGCGCGATCTGAACTTTGCCACCGAGTTTCGCTTCGGTCTGTACAAGAAACTGCTATCGTTCAGCGCCGTTGTCATCCTGGCGTTTACCCTGCGCAACTACCTGGCGCTGGTTCTCGGCATGGTCGCCGCCGCGCTGGCGGGGGTCATCATCAGTTATCTGATGCATGACTATCGACCACGTTTCTGCGTGAAGCGCATGCGGGATATCTGGGGCTTCTCGCAATGGATGTTGATCTCCAAGCTGGGACGCTTCTGCAACGAGAAGACCGACCAGTTCATCGTCGGCGGTATCACCGGAACCCAGTCGATGGGTCTCTATCACATGTCCGCCGAGCTTGGCACCATGCCGACGGCCGAGGTCGTGATGCCGTTGCGGCGTTCCCTGTTCCCGAACTTTTCCACCATGCTGGACCAACCGGATGTGTTCGGCCGAACAATTCTGAAGGTGTTGGGGATCATCGCCGTGGTGGCTTTCGCGGCGGGGTTCGGCCTGTCCGGCGTGGCGGTGGATTTCGTGCCGCTGGTGCTGGGCGATAAATGGCTGGCGGCCATCCCGTTGATGGAGTGGCTGACGTTGTTCGGTGTCGCGGCTGGCCTGTCTTCCTCGATGGAGCTTCTTCTGCTGGTGACGAACAAGGGCCATCTGTCGGCACTGGAGGCATGGGGCCAGCTGTTGGTGCTGGCTCCGGCGCTGTGGTACGCGGCGCATCATGCCGGTATCGTCGATGTCGCGATGACGCGCGCCGGCGTCGCCTGGTTGTTCGTGCCGGTGATGATGTTCCTGCTGACGCGCGCGGCGCCGGTGGGTTTTTTCCAGTTGATCGGCGTGTTCTGGCGGCCGGCCTTCGCGGCGTTGACGATGCTGACGATGCTCCGCGCTTAGCTCACGGAGGCCGGCGTCTCGTTACACAGCCACCTGGCCCATGTGGTGTTCGGCGCGGCGGTATCCATTGCGACACTGCTGCGGTTGTGGCGCTCGGCCGGGCGCCCGGAGGGTGCGGAGTCCATGCTGGTAGGCATGATCGGCAAGCTGACGGCCAGACTGCGCCCGCGTTCATCGCCGGCGGCGTGATGCTGGCTCGTCTCTCCCGGCTGCTGATGGAACGGCGCTTTCGGCTTGCCACGGCGGAATCCTGCACCGGCGGCATGATCGCTGCCCGACTCACGGATCGACCAGGCAGCAGCGACTGGTTCGACCGGGCTTATATTACCTATAGTAACCAGGCAAAACAGGCGATGTTGGGCGTGCCCGTCGAGCTGTTCGCGCAGCATGGCGCGGTCAGCGAGCCGGTCGTGCGGGCCATGGTCGGCGGTGTGTTCCTGCATTCTCCGCTGGATGCGGCACTGGCGGTCAGCGGGATCGCCGGGCCGGGTGGTGGTAGCGAGGACAAGCCGGTGGGTACGGTATGGTTTGCCTGGGGGCTGCGCGTCGGCGCCGATGGCCGGGAGCTTGTCGACACGGCTTGCCGGCGTTTCTACGGCAATCGCGACATGGTGCGGGAGCAGGCGCTGGCGTTTGCGCTCGCTGGCATGATCCGTCTGCTGGAAGCGGATGGCTGAACAGCGGGTCTTCTTTGGCCTGCGGCCCGCGCGCGCCACGCGCGAAGCGCTGCTGGCGCTGCCGCGCGATCTGGGCATCGAGTCGGGTCGCCTTCAGCATGTCGACGATGTACATATGACCCTGGTGTTTATCGGCCAGGTGGAAGAAGCTTGCCTGAGCCGACTGCGCGAGTTGGCGATCGGCGTGTCCGGCGCGCGCGTCGAGCTGAACATGGATCGGCTCGAATACTGGTGGCGCCCGAGAATCGCTTGCGCCGGCCTGTCCAGTCCGCCGCCGGCACTCCTCGATCTCCAGCGGCGCCTTGCGCGGACCTTGCGCGACGCGGGCTTCGTCATCGAGAGCCGTGCGTACCGCCCGCATGTCACCCTGGTGCGCAAGGCGCCGCTGGAGATCGAGGAGTGCCGGCGG
>JALULB010000267.1 GCA_027041035.1 Sedimenticola sp.
CATCTTCTCAGAGACCGGGTGGGATGCTCTACCCCAGCCTGTCCGACTCGATCATTTGCCGAAAATCCTCTTCAGCTACCCACGAATTCTGCCGAGGAGCCTCCTTTTCTTACAGAAACGTAACTGCTCGTCCATGGTGCCCCTACACTGTACAGTCGCCGCTATGGGCTGTTTCTGGAGGAAACGTCGGCGGCAGGGTGAGTCCAAAATAAAAGTCCAGTGGACTTTTATTTTGGGCGAACGCTCCACCAAGGATGGTGGAGCCGGACGCTGAGGCAAAGCATGGAATGCGCGGCCTCAGTGCCGCCGTCGAGCCTACAGGGATGTATTTACGGCGTTTTCCGGAAGAAACAGCCCATAGCGGCAACGCCCCCTACAGCGCGCGAATAGTTACATAGAAACAAAGACTTACCGCCATCGGTTCTGGCAGCACATCCCTGTGCCGCGCGAGCTTGTCGCAAAGCTGACGCTTTTGCGACAAGCTCTTACAGTGGCAGACAGGCAACTTACTTGAGCGCCCTGGGTGCTCAACCGCCCAACATATCACGCTTCAGCCGGCTGGTAACCGGCTCCTTGCCCAGCCAGATACGCAACAATACCGACATAAACGCCGGGTCGTCGATCCGGCCGAGCGGCTTGCCGTTCAACGTCACGACGACACCCTTGCCCGCCAGCTGATCGATATTGATCTCGTCGCCTTTCTTCACACTCGGAAACATCGACCAGAACTTGACGATCGACGCGTTGAAACGGCGCATCTCTCCCTCGCTCAGATTATCGGCAAAACCCTCGCGCCATGCCGCGGCAAGTTTCTTCGCCGGGATCTCGGAATGGATAAAACGCATCGCCACGCGCTTGTCACCCATCATCGAGATAGCCTGCGCGGCATCCGTTGTCTTGTTCGGCAGATAAAGCGCGCCAACGTAGATGGAAAAGAAGAACTTCTTGCGAATACCGGCTCCATTCAGCACCAAGGGCGTGCGCGCATCACCCACCTGGATGGATTCCGGCAAGCTGAAACCGCCTATCTCGCGCCCGGAGGCGGACAGCGAGATCAGCATAATCAGCAACCCCAGTCCAACAACATGCCGCGCACGACAGGAATAAACCCGGAAAAAGCGCAAAAAACGCTTGAAATCCGGTGAAAATCTATTGGCAATCATTCGACCCTCCGTTATGCTTTGAATCGTCTGGAAGCTCTGGCATGGCCAGAAGACTCCTCATGGCAGTCTTCGTGTAAATCGATCACCCTCGCTGCCAGACACCCAGTATAGTCTTCGCCGGCCAAACACCGGATTTTTACGTGCGATTATTTCGAGGTTTGGCTGGCGGAAGTTTTAAAGTATGAGACATCCGCAAACATTCGTATAGTCGTCACCGGGAAGGGCTGGCATGTAGGCGGCTCCCACGGGTCCGGTAGCGTGATCAAGCCACGCCTGTTATCGATTACCCGACCTTTCATCATCACGTAGAGAGGTGATGCCCTTTCACCGGACCCCACCAAACCAACACGGAGTTTAACCATGGCAGCAAAGAAGAAAGCATCAAAAAAGAAGGTAACAAGCAAAAAGGCAAGCAGTAAAAAAGTGTCGGCAAAGAAATCCGTGACGGTAAAGAAGAAGGTCGCCGCGAAGCCCAGGGCGAAGCGTCCAACAGCCATTCAGACCAAGCAGACCAAGACACAGATCATTCAGGCGATCGCCGATGATACCGGCCTGACGAAAAAAGAGATTGCCACGGTCTTCAGCAGCCTGGGGACATTGATCGGCCGACACATGGCACGCCGGGGTTCGGGCGAGTTCTCCATACCCGATACCGGCGTCAAGATCAGGAAAGTACGCAAGCCGGCGAGAAAATCCCGCATGGGGCGTAATCCCGCCACCGGAGAATCCATCAAGATCGCCGCCAAGCCCGCGCATACCGTGATCAAGGTAAGCGCGCTGAAGGCGCTGAAAGACAAGCTCACCTGACATCTAGCTTCATTACCCGACAGCCGTCGGCCAGGCCAATCGCCTGGCCGATACCATCACCGCCAGGCGCCAACGCGACTGCGCGGCACCTGGGAAGCGAGTTGGCGACGGAAATACGCCAGCACGCTGCTGCCGTTGGCGGCAACATCGAAGACCTTCCATCCGGCTGGCGAACGATACATACGAAAATCCACATGCGCTGGATAGCCGCGACGATTACCCAGCGTCGCGGTCACCAACGCCTGCTTGTCCGAGATGCGTCGACTCGGCAGCACCTGAATCGGACCCTGGGTGCTGAATTTCACCAACTGTCCGACCATCAGCTTTAGAAAACGCTGGGTAAACATCGCCTGAAAACGTTGCTTTTGTTGTTCGTTCATATAGCGCGCGGCCGGTCCCGCCACCCAGCGGCTCATATAGGGAAAATCGAAAGCCGGGGCGATCTCCCGCTTGACGAAGCCCTCCAGCGCAAGCGCATTCCGGTTACCCGGCTGGCGGATGAAAACGAGCAGATTCTGTATCCCGTTCGAGAGTATTCGCGCCGGTTCGTCTTCGGCCGGGACATTGCCGGCCCACGCCGGCATGCCGAAAAGCATCGCCAGCACCAGCATCATGGAAAGGTTTTTTTTCATAGTAGGCATCCTCCTGCAAAATTGCGTTGTCAGA
>JALULB010000268.1:0-1301 GCA_027041035.1 Sedimenticola sp.
TTATTAGGGCAATGCAGGAGCAATTGCCGGGTTACACGTGTAAATGACCATTTTTGAACGCAGAGCTGGCGCATTTCAGCGGTTAGCTGAGTAGTTACCTCTGGAAGAGCCGATCAATCGGCGTCCGGGGTGAGTTCGTCGAGCAGCTTGCGCAACGCCGGCGGTGGGTCGATGAGCGCTTCCAGGCGGGCGCCGCTGAACACCGCGTTCGCCATGATGGCATCGGTGAAGCGCGTGCCGACCAGTTGGGCATCGTTGAAATGCGCGCCGTTCAAGACAGCGGAGGTCAAGTCGACCTGACTGAGATCCGCCTCCTCGAAAGCCGCTCCGGTCAGCACCGTATGCCGCAGGCTGGCGCCGTGCAACCGGCTGCCGATCATCACCGCGCGCATCATGAAGGCCTTGTCGAAACGGCTGTTGCTGAAATCGCTCTCCTCCATCGCGATATCCTTCATATAGGCGCCACTGAAATCCACCTTGATCGCCTTCAATTCATTCAGGTTCGCACCGAACATATTCGCGCCGGTGAAACGGCTGCCATTCAACGTGCCGCCATCGAAGGTGGTGTGAAAAAGGTCCGCGTGATCGAGATCGGCATCGACGATGACACAATCCGACAGATTCGCCCATTTGAAATCGGCCTTCGCCAGGCGGGTATCGGAAAGATCACAGCCCGGCATCCGGGCATTGGAGAAATCCACGCCATCCAGACGCGCGCCGCGCAGATTCAGGCCAGGCAGCAACTTGCCGGCAAACGAACAGTGGCGCAGATCCGCGTTCGGCAACGGCATGTCACAATTCCCGCGAGGAGCGGCGACAGCGACGGATACCGCCGCCGGGATGATCGACAGAAGAAAGAATCGGCTCATGCGCACGCCCCTAGTCTAGAGTGTACCGGGCAGGATACCCAATCGAAACAGCATACCCAAGGACGCCGCGAAATGGCTTGAGGTAGATCAACCTTCGAAACCACGAGAATACGGGTCGTATCGGTGGGCCATCCCGCCGAGTTCGGTTAAACTCCGGCGATGCCAAAAAGAATCGATACCCTGATCCACGCTGGCTGGATCGCGCCGCTGGAACCGGACGACCGCGTACTCGTCGATCACAGTATCGCCGTCCATCACGGCCATATCCTGGCGCTGTCGCCCAGCGACGAGGCGCGCGCCGCCTATATCGCCGACAACGACATCGAACTGCCCGGCCAGTTGCTGATTCCCGGCCTGGTGAACGCGCATACCCACGCGGCGATGAGCCTGTTTCGCGGCCTGGCGGACGATCTGCCGTTGATGACCTGGTTG
>JALULB010000268.1:1311-2634 GCA_027041035.1 Sedimenticola sp.
GGTTGAACGAGCACATCTGGCCGGCCGAGCACCGCTGGATCAGCGAGGCGTTCGTTGCATCCGGCACGGCCCTGGCGGCGGCCGAGATGCTGCGTGGCGGCACCACCTGCTTCAACGACATGTACTTCTTTCCCGATGTGACCGCGAAGACATGCGCCGATGCCGGCCTGCGCGCGATGGTCGGACTGATTGTCATCGACTTCCCGACCGCCTGGGCGGACAGCGTCGACGCCTATTTCGACAAGGGCACGCGGGTGCATGACGCCTGGCGCGCGCATCCGCTGATCCATACCGCCTTCGCGCCGCACGCGCCCTACTCGGTCTCCGACGCGCCGCTGGAACGCGTGCGCCTGCTCGCCGACGAGCTGGAGATCCCGGTGCATATCCACCTGCACGAGACGGCCGACGAGATCGAACAGAGCATCGCAAGCCATGACGAACGCCCGATCGCGCGACTCGCGCGACTCGGGCTGATCAACCCGTCGCTGGTCGCGGTGCACATGACCCAGTTGCGCGACGACGAGATCGCGCTGCTGGCGGAACACAACGCGAATATCGTGCATTGCCCGGAGTCCAACCTGAAACTGGCCTCGGGATTCTGCCCGGCGGCCCGGCTGCTGGAGAGCGGCATCAATGTCGCCCTGGGCACCGATGGCGCGGCGAGCAACAACGACCTGAACATGCTGGGCGAGATGCGCACCGCGGCGCTGCTCGGCAAGGGCGTCGCCGGCGACGCCACCGCGATCCCCGCCCACGCCGCGCTGCGCATGGCGACACTGAACGGCGCGAAGGCGCTGGGCCTGGACGCCGTCACCGGCTCGCTGCTGGCGGGCAAGTCGGCGGATATCGTCGCGGTCGATCTGAACCGGTTGTGTACCCAGCCGGTCTACGATCCGGTCTCGCAACTGGTGTACAGCGCCGGGCGTGATCAGGTCAGCAACGTCTGGGTGGCCGGTCGCCGCGTCGTGCATGACGGTGCGTTGACCACCCTCGACGAGGTGGAACTGCGCGCCAATGCCGAGGCCTGGCGCGCGCGCATCGCCGCGCGATGAACTCGCCGTCGGTCCTGTGTTACATCACCGGCCACGGCTTCGGCCATCTGGCGCAGGCCGCCGAGGTACTGATCGCGCTCGCGCGGCGCTGGCCGACGAGTCGCTTCACCGTCGCCACCTCGCTACCCGAGAGCGTGGTGCGCCGGCGCATCGAAGCAGGCACCCACGCGGATCGACTGCATGCCGTCGCCGAACCGACCGGCGCCGACATCGGCATGCGGATGTTCGATGCGGTGACCGTGGATGTCGCGGCTTCCCGACAAGCCTATGA
>JALULB010000269.1 GCA_027041035.1 Sedimenticola sp.
GGATTCGGCCATGCGGTGATAGCGTTTCGGATCCTCGGCCAGGGAGCGCTTGAGCACGCCCAGGATGACCTTCCATTCCTCCGGGTCGTCATCGGCGGGTTCGGGCACGCCGCCGGCCTCGGCGAATTCCACGCCCTTGTGCACCAGCAGGGTGGCGTCGCCGCCGTCGTCCAGGATCATGTTGGGCACGCCTTCCTCGTCCGGCCAGTTGAGCACCTGCTCGGTGCACCACCAGTATTCCTCCAGGCTCTCGCCCTTCCAGGCATAGACAGGGATGCCGCGTGCCGCGATGGCGGCGGCCGCGTGGTCCTGGGTGGAGAAAATGTTGCACGAACACCAGCGCACCTGGGCGCCCAGTTCGACCAGGGTCTCGATCAGGACCGCGGTCTGGATGGTCATGTGCAGCGAGCCAGTGATGCGCGCGCCCTTGAGGGGCTTGTCCTTGCCGTATTTTTCGCGCAGGGCCATCAGGCCCGGCATCTCGGTCTCGGCGATGGCGATTTCCTTGCGGCCCCAGTCGGCCAGGGACAGGTCGGCAACCTTGTAATCGGTGAACTCACTCATGGTTCTACTCCCGTGTTGAATCGTTGAGTGAGCGCCGTTGGAAAAGACTCTGTGGCATGGATCCGAGCCTGGCCCGGTGATCGGGTTGCAGCGCTCCTCGGATCGGCGTTGTGGCAACTGTTACGGCCGTTGCGCGCCGGACTTGAATGTTATCCCGCGGCGGCCCTGAGTGTCTCGGCCTTGTCGGTCCGCTCCCAGGTGAAGCCCTCGTCCTCGCGGCCGAAGTGGCCGTAGGCGGCGGTCTTGCGGTACTTGATCTGCTCGGCATTGAGCAGGTCGAGCATGCGCAGGATGCCATAGGGCCGCAGGTCGAAGTGTTCGCGGATCAGCTCCACGATCTTCTCGTCCGAGACCCGGCCGGTGCCGAAGGTGTCGACCATGATGGAGGTCGGCTCGGCCACGCCGATGGCGTAGGAGACCTGGATCTCGCAGCGATCGGCGAGTCCGGCGGCGACGATGTTCTTCGCCACGTAGCGACCGGCGTAGGCGGCGGAACGGTCGACCTTGGATGGATCCTTGCCGGAGAACGCGCCGCCGCCATGACGGGCCGCGCCGCCATAGGTGTCGACGATGATCTTGCGTCCGGTCAGGCCGGCGTCGCCCATCGGCCCGCCGATGACGAAGGCGCCGGTCGGGTTGATATGGTATTCGGTATTGCTGGACAGCCATTCGCTCGGCAGCACGGGTTTGACGATGTGCTCCATGACGGCTTCCCGCAACTCGTTGTGGTCGATGTCCGGTGCATGCTGGGTGGAGAACACCACCGCGTCGATACCGACCGGCTTGCCATCCTTGTAGTGGAAGCTGACCTGGCTCTTGGCGTCCGGGCGCAGCCAGCTCAGCGTGTCGTTGTTGCGCAGTTCGGCATGCCGATGTACCAAACGGTGGGCGTAGGTGATCGGCGCGGGCATCAGCACATCTGTCTCGTTGGTCGCATAACCAAACATCAGGCCCTGGTCGCCGGCGCCCTGGTCCTCGGGACGGCTTCGGTCGACGCCCTGGTTGATGTCCGGTGACTGTACGCCGATGGCGGTCAGCACCGCGCAGGTTTCGTAATCGAAACCCATCTCCGAGTGGGTGTAGCCGATCTCCTTGATCGTCTGGCGGATGACGGCCTCATAGTCCGGTTTCGCGGTGGTGGTGATCTCTCCGGCGATCACCGCCATGCCGGTCTTGAACAGGGTTTCGCAGGCAACGCGTGCGTGCCTGTCCTCGGCGAGAATGGCGTCCAGAATAGCATCGGATACCTGGTCGGCCATCTTGTCCGGATGGCCTTCGGAAACGGATTCGGAGGTAAAGATATGTTCTTTCGACATGTGTATTCCTGAAATGCGGTCAATATCCTGAGAACAGCTATAGCGGACATCGATGCGGTGAGTTGAATAATAATAGATTTCAGCGGCGGGATTGTAGCGAGAGGAACGAATAAATGCACCTTTTTGGCCGCTGTCTGACCAACCTTGTGGCGTTGCTCAACGTTCAGGCTTCCTCGCGCCTAGGAGCCTGTCGGATTATGGGGGATCGTAGCGAGAAGGTGGGAGAGCGAGGCCAAATGTTTCCGGTTTTGAGGCGCATAGTGGGCCTATGTAACGAAAAAACGGGGATATTTGGGCCGCTCTCCCATCTTCGCAGTAGATTCATCCGTAATCCGACAGCCTCCTAGCCAAGGACGGAATGGCACTCAGGCCATGCGGGATTCATGGTGTCGATCGATTCTTGAGCAACGGTGCGTTGCCACGACTGCCGAGGGTATGGCGCATGATCTGGTGTTTCAGGGGTGTCGCCCGGTCGGTCAGGTTCATGCCGGCGTCGCGAATGCCGCGCAGCAGCGGGTTGGCGTTGCTGAACAGGCGCTTGAAGGCGTCCATGCCGGCCTGCATCGCGAGGTTGTCGGCCTTGCGCGCGCGTTCGTATTTGCGCAGCGTGAGGCGGTCTCCGAGCGGCCTGCGCCGCTTTCTGGCGTCGATCAGCACCCGGCTCAGTTCGGCGACATCGAGAAAACCCAGATTGACGCCCTGACCGGCCAGCGGGTGTACGGTATGCGCGGCATCGCCGATCAGTGCCAGTCCCGGCGCGACGTACTCCCGCGCGTGACTCAGGCGCAGCGGAAAGGCGGCGCGCCCGGAGCAGGCGAGCGCCTGGCCGAGAACCGCCTCGCTGGCGCTCGTGAGCTGCTGGAGGAAAGCGTCTTCCGGCAGCGCGAGCAGTGCTTCGGCGTGCTCCGGGTGGGTGGACCAGACGATGGAGCTGTAGTGTGGCCGGTCCAGCGGCAGCAACGCTAGCGGGCCATCGGGCATGAAGCGTTGCCAGGCGGTGGCCTGGTGGGGCTTTTCCGTCCGAACGGTGGTGACCACGGCGTGCTGGTCGTAGTGCCAGCCCTGGGTGCCGATGGCGGCGAGCTGACGCACGCGCGATCGGGCGCCGTCCGCGCCGATGATCAGCTCGCAGCGCAGTTGGCGACCGGAGCCGAGTTCGACATGCATCCAGCGACCGTCACGGCGGAACGACTGGAGGCTGTCGGCGTCGATCAGCGTGACGTTCTCCTCGCGCTGGAGCTGTAGCCACAATGCCTTGATGGTGACGCGATTCTCGACGATGTGGCCCAGGTCCGGCTCGCCGATCTCGGCGGCGTCGAAATGGATGCGACCGTTGCCGCCGGCGTCCCAGACATGCATCGCGTCGTAGGCGGCGACGCGTTCGGCGCGCATCGCCGGCCAGACGTTCAGGTTGCGCAGCAGGTTCTGCGAGGCGCGGGTCAGCGCGGAGACGCGCGGATCGTAGTCGCTGGCGTCCCATTCGAGTCGCGGCGCCTGGCGTTCCACGACGCCGACCTCGAAACCGGCACGGGCCAGCGCGCAGGCCATCGCGCCGCCGTTCATGCCGGCGCCGACGACGAGAATCTCCATGTGCTCGATGTCAGTCATGTGTATGTCCCTCGCGCGCCAGGCGCGGCAGGTGGCCCGCGAGTCCCATGGCGCCGCGCGCCAGCAGGTGCTTGGCGGGCGGCAGGTTGTCGAGCGCGGTCAGGCCGAGACCGCGCGCCGCGCGGATCGGCGCCAACGGGTTGTTGAACAGTCGTACCAGCGAGTCGGTGGCCCTGGCGACCCATTGCTGGTCACGTTGGCGCCAGCTTTCGTAACGTCCAAGCAGTTGTTCGTCGCCCGGGTCGATGCCCTGTCGCACGGCATCGTCGAGCAACTCGGCGAGCACCGCGACATCGCGTATGCCGAGGTTGAAGCCCTGGCCGGCGATCGGATGCAGGGTATGCGCGGCGTTGCCGATCAGCACCACGCGAGGCGCCGTGGAGGTTTCCGCGCGCAGCATCTCCAGCGGATAGGCACTACGCTTGCCGGCCTGTTCGAAACGCCCGAGTCGCTGGCCGAAATGCTGTTCGGCGGTGGCGGCGAAATCGCGGTCGCCCAGGTTCAGCAGCTCGTCGAGCCTGTCGTCGTCCACCGACCACACCAGCGCGCTGCGGTGGCCGCTCATCGGCAACATCGCCATCGGTCCGGCGTCGGTGAAGCGTTCGTAGGCGACATCGCGGTGCGCCTGGCGGGTCTGGATGTTGCAGATCACGGCATGTTGCGCATAGGCGGTATGCCGGGTCGGGATGTTCAATCGCTCGCGGATGATCGATTTACCACCGTCGGCGCCGACCAGCAACGCGGTGTCGATGCGGCGCGTCTCGCCGTCGTGTTCCAGGCTCAGGCTGACGTGTGTCCGGTGGGTGTCGAACTGCCGGAGCCGGGCCGGGCTGAGCCACTCGACGCCGTCCAGTCCGCGGATCTCTTGCAACAGCGCCTGACCCAGCGCGCGCGCCGGCACGACGTAGCCGAGCGCCTCGACGCCCTCGTCATCGGCATGCAGGCGGGTGAAGCCGAAATGGCCCTGTTCGGAAACATGGATGGTGGTGATCGGATTGACCTCCTCGCGCAGTCGCGACCAGCAACCCAGGTTGTTCAGTATGCGCGCGGTGCCGAACGCCAGCGCGAGGGCGCGGTCGTCGAAGCCGGGCTGGCCGGCATCGCCGGGCGGGTAGGGCTCGATGACGGCAACGCGCAGGCCGCCGCCGGCCAGGGCGCGCGCCAGACTGGCGCCGGCCATGCCACCGCCGGCGATAACGACATCATGGAAATCCGGGTCGCTCATGTTCACTCCATCAATGCTTCGATGTCCTCGATGGTTTTCGGCGCATCCTTGCTGAGGACATCGTGACCGCTCTTGGTCACCGCCACGTCGTCTTCGATACGGATGCCGATGCCCTGCCATTTCTTCGCGACGCCTTTCGTGCCCGGAGGGATGTACAGACCGGGTTCGACGGTCAACACCATGCCGGGTTCCAGCATGCGCCATTCGCCATCGATCTTGTAGTCGCCGACATCGTGTACATCCAGCCCCAGCCAGTGGCCGGTGCGGTGCATATAGAAACGTTTGTAGGCATCGTCGCGAATCAGTTTCGCGACCTGCCCCTTCAGCAGGCCGAGCTTGACCAGCCCGCGCGTAAGTACCTTCACCGCCGCCTCGTGAGGGGCATTCCAGTGCTTGCCGGGTAGTACCTGCTCGATCGCGGCGAGTTGCGCGTCCAGCACCAATTGGTACAGCGCGCGCTGCTCCTTGCTGAAACGACCGTTGACCGGAAAGGTACGGGTGATATCGGAGGCGTAGCAGGCGAGTTCGCAACCGGCGTCGACCAACACCAGGTCGCCGTCCCGTAGCGTCTGATCGTTGTCGATGTAATGCAACACACAGGCGTTCGCGCCGCCGCCGACGATCGCCGGGTAGGCCTGCGCGCGGGCGCCGGAGGCGGTGCATTCGTGAACGAACTCGGCCTCCAGTTCGTACTCCATCATGCCCGGGCGGCAGTGGCGCATCAGGCGTTTGTGCGCTCCGGAGGAGATATGCGCCGCGCGGCGCATCATCGCGATCTCGGAGCGACTTTTATACAGCCGCATGTCGTGCAGATAGTGGTCCAATGCGATGAACTCGAATGGCGCGCTGACCCCGGCGCGGGCTTTCTGGCGCACCTGGCCGACCCACGAGGACATGCGGCTGTCCAATTCCGGGTCGCAGCCCATCGCGTAGTAGACGCGATCGGTTTGTTCCAGCATGCGCGGCAGAATCTCGTCGAGATCCGAGATCGGGAAGGAGTCGTCGGCGCCATACACCTCGCGCGCGCCTTCCTGCCCGGCGCGCGCGCCTTCCCACTGCTCGCGCTTGGGGTCGCGCTCCTGGCAGAACAGGATGTACTCGGCATGCTTGCGCCCGGGAATCAATACCGCTACCGCGTCGTCTTCAGCGAAGCCGGTCAGGTAGTAGAAATCGCTGTCGGGGCGGAACGGGTGATGGACATCGCGGTTTCTCACCGCGAGTCGGGAGGTCGGCAGGATGGCGATGCTGTCCGGCCCCATCATGCGCATCAGCTGACGACGTCGGCGCCGGTATTCGCCGGCGGGGAGGGGTTTATTCTGAATCATCCGCGCCTTCGGGCGTGTCGAGTTCGGCCTTGATCAGTTGCACCGAGACGCGCAGAAACTCGATGAGCTGCATCAGCGCCTGTTCGCTTTCCTCGTTCTCCTCGACCGTTGCCTCGTCCATCTGGGTGATGGCGTCCATGTCCTGCAAGGCCTCCTTGGTCTCGGCGGAACGCAGGCGTTCACCGGCCTTGCTGAGTCCCAGTCCGTACAGGAAGCCCCGACACCAGTGGATGATCGCGGCCGCGCGGCGGCGTATCGGTTGCTCGTCATCGGGTAGAAACAGGTCATATTCCGATGCATCCTCGCGTAACGCGGCTTCGGTCGCGTCGAACACCCGGCCAAGCTCTTTCACTGTCTCCTTGACGAGTGCGTCGTCCGCGGCATCTTCCGGCACGAGTTCGGCCAGCCAGGTTTCACGAGCGCTGTCCGGCGTGGCGCAGAGTAGCGCGGTAATGAGTCCGTGAGCCTCGGCGGCGTCGATGTCGCTGTCGAATATGGCCAGCTGTTTATCGATGCGGCGGTACGGAACCGTAATTTTCATAGGCAGATCTATAGTAACTTCTTGAAAAAACATGCCTAAGGATACCATGCATCAAGCCGTCTGGCAGTCGCGATGCGGCACGCGTTTGACCACCGGCACGCCCCGTTCTATAGTTGCGCGCATGGAATCCATGTCAGAAACAGAGGCCGAAATCAGCGTGCAGGATCTGCTCGCGCTGGAATCCCGGGTCGAAGAATTGATCAATGCCTGCGCTATTCTGCGCAGGGAGAATCACCAGCTGCGCGACAAGCAGCAACAACTGCTGGTCGAGCGCGCGACCCTGCTCGAACAGACGCAACAGGCGCGCGCGCGGGTGGAAGGCATGATCGATCGTCTGAAGTCTCTGGAGACCGGTTCATGAGTCAGAGCAAGGATGCCGTCGCCCTGACGGTACAGATCCTGGACAAGGATTATCGCATCGGCTGCGCGCCGGGCGAGGAAGACGCGCTGATCTCGGCGGCGCGCTATCTGGATACATCGATGCGCGAGATTCGCGGTCGTGGCAGCGTGATTGGCGCGGACCGCCTAGCCGTCATGGCGGCGCTGAATATCGCCAACGAGTTGTTGCAGGATCGCAAGATGGGAGAAACCACCGCGCGCGTGGTCAGATCGCGACTCCGGCAATTGGAGGACAGGATCGACCAGGCGTTGCACGAAAAAATCGATGTGTGAGCGATTCCCTTCCGGGTGCGCGAGAAAGCTCTTCAACCACCTCGAAATGGCGTATACTTAACAGCGAGTATCTGCTGCGCCATGCGTTAGCAAATCGGGTATTTTCTTGAGCCTAATTGTTACCTTGGGGGTTTGAAAGCGGTTACTGTGTGCATGTCCGCCCCGAGTGGAAAGCCTAAGGTGCCGCCGAGACTCCCACTTGAACCTTCTGGTTCAAGAACAATGGTTTGCGACGGTGATCGTGGCAGGTACTCACTTCCATTCCAATGAACCCTCAATCCGAAACCCGCGCCCGTCTGCGGCGTATCCGATCGCGTTTGTCCCCATCGTTCGTTGCCGCCGCCAGCCGGTCGGTCCGCGAGACGATCCTGCGTTCGCCATTGCTGCTCACCAGCCGCCGTGTCGCGCTGTATCGCGCGGTCGGGAACGAGGTGAATCTTGCCTCGCTCGAAGCACGCCTGACCTCCATGGGGCGAGCATGCGCGTTACCCGTGTTGAAGCCGAAAGGTCTCCCGGTCGGCTTGTATTTTCAGCATTGCCTCCCCGATACGCCGATGTGCGTGAACCGATTTGGGATTCCCGAGCCGTGCTTCGATCCACGCATGTGCATCGGGCCGCGTTTTCTCGGCGTGGTGTTCATGCCGTTGCTCGGATTCGACCGACAGGGAAACCGGCTGGGCATGGGGGGCGGATTCTATGACCGCGCCCTGGCGTTCAAGCATCATGCACAGGCAACACGACCGTTGTTGATCGGGGTGGCTTTCGATTGCCAGCGGGTGGAAGCGCTTGCGGTCAACGCCTGGGATGTGGCGATGGATGCCGTCGTAACCGAATCCGGGGTTAGCGTATGCAGACCCGAGCTGCGGCATCTGCTCGCTTATTGAGCTATCGGCGCGTCGCCCTCGTGGCGCGTTGTATTTTCGGCGGAACTGATTATACTCGGATGAAAACCACATTGCGGGTCGGGGGAGGGGAGATGGCCATCAAGAAAGCAGCGAAGAAGAAAGCGGTTGGCAAGCAGTCGACCGTAAAGAAGGCGATCACCAAGAAAGCCGCGACCAGGAAGACCACGGCGAAGAAAGCCACGACGAAGAAGTCCACGGCAAAGAAGTCCATGGCAAAGAAGTCCACGGCAAAGAAGGCCACGGCAAAGAAGGCCACGGCGAAGAAGGCCACGGCGAAGAAGGCCACGGCGAAGAAGGCCACGGCGAAGAAGGCCACGGCGAAGAAGGCCACGACGAAGAAAGCCACGACGAAGAAAGCCACGACGAAGAAG
>JALULB010000270.1 GCA_027041035.1 Sedimenticola sp.
TTTGCCTTCGTCCTCGCCCTGCAGGCGATCCAGAGCTACCTGGCCGTGGACAGCCTGTCGCGAATGAACAATCAGATCGACAAGATCGTCACCGAGACCCAACCGGCGGCCACCGGCGCGCTGGAGGCCAGCGAAAGTATACTCAACGCCGGGCGCGAGCTGGGCTTCTACCTGATCACTCATGAAAACGAGGACAAGAAGGCCTACCGCCGCGCGGCATCCCGCGCCCATAAGCAGGTCGAGCGGCTGACCACCCTGCCGGCCGTCACCGCCGACCCGGAGAGCGCCACGCTGGCGCAAAAAATCGCCGCCAAGCTGAAGCGTATCGAGCAGCAGGAACAGAAGCTGCTGGAAGTCGCCACCGATCCGAATCGCAACATGCCGGCGATGGCCTACGCCGCCGAGCACGTCAACCCGGAGTACCGCCGTCGCCTGCAACTGCTTTCGTCCATGCTCCAGGCCGAGGAAGAAGAGGAGCCGGGTGCCGAGCGCAAGCAGCTCTATGCGAAGCTGGTCGATCTGCGCTATTACTGGACCTCGATCAACAACGAACTGCGGCTGTTTCTGGCGTTCCGCGCCGACTCGGCAGTCGACAACCTGCGTAACCTCCGCGAGGTCACGCTCGCGAAGATCAAGGAGATAGAGACTCAGAAGGATCTGCTCAATTTCGAGCAGGCCGACGCCTTCGAGCAATTCACCGACGAACTGGATCAATTCTGGAGTCATCTCGACAAAACCGTGGAGATGCACCTGGCGCCGACCTGGCGCAGCGACGCTTACCTGTTGCGCACCCAGGTATCGCCGGCCATGGCGAGTATCCACACCGACCTGACCGCACTGAAGAAACGCCAGGAAACGCTGAACCTGACCGCCACCGAGGAAACCACCGCGCTGTACCAGACCCAGCGCGTCGAACACATCGCCAGCCTGGCGGTGATGGCCGCCTTGATCCTGCTGATCGCATGGCTGTTGTCGCGCAACATCGGTCGCCCACTGCAACGCGCGGTCGACATCGCCCGGCGCATCACCGGCGGCGATCTGGACAACCGTATCGAAACCACTGGCAACGATGAGACGGGCCGGCTGCTGCGATCATTGATGGCAATGCAGGACGGCCTGCGCGAGCGTATCGAAGCCGACCAGGAACTGGCGGCGGTGAACCTGCGTATCCGCCAGGCCCTGGACAATGTCTCGGCGCCGGTGACCGTGTCGAACGCCGACAACCAGTTGATCTATATGAACAGCGCGGCCGCGCAGATGTTCCGCGACATGGCGCCGGCGCTGAAGCCGTCACACCCGGACTACGACCCCGAGCACCTTATCGGTGGCAGCATCGGCAAACTGTTCGACGACCGCCAGGTACAGGCGGACTACGCACGCAAGCTGGTGCGCGATACCGACTACGATGTGGGTATGGCCGGTCGCAAGCTGCGTCTGAGCGCCAGCCCGGTCTACGACGACGATGGCGAGTACCAGGGTCGCGTCACGCAATGGCTGGACCGCACCGAGGAGCTGGCGCTGGCCGAGCAGGAAGCCAAGCGTATCGCCAGTGAACGCGAGGAGGCGGCGGAGAACTATCGCATCCGCGTCGCGCTCGACAACGTGGCCTCCAGCGTGGTACTCGCGGATACCGACAAGCGTATCATCTACCTGAACCACGCCGCCCAGGCACTGTTTCGACACAACCGCGACAGGCTGCGTCGCAACAACCCGGATTTCGATGTCGACCAGCCGCAAGGCACGCGCATCGACAGCCTGTTGAAGGGGCTGAACAAGCTGAACGAAGCACGCACCGACTCCACCGAGCTGCATATCGGCGACACCACGCTGAAGGTCACCGGCACGCCGGTGGAGAACGACAAGGGTGAACGTCTCGGTACCGCTCTGGAACTGGAGGATCGCACCATCGAGGTCGCGGTCGAGAAGGAGATCGATACCCTGGTCGAGGCCGCCCGCGCGGGTGACTTGGGCAAGCGCATCGACACTGCCAGCAAGACGGGTTTCTTCCGCCAGCTGGGCGAGGGCTTCAACGCCCTGCTGGACGAGCTGTCGCATGTCTTCGAGGACATCGCCACGGCGATGAGCCATCTGGCCGAGGGCGACCTGACCCACAAGAGCGGCAAAACCTACTCCGGTACCTTTGGCAAGGTACAGCAGGATATCGACAAGACCATGCACAATCTGTCGGATGTGTTGCAACAGCTACAGACCTCGGCCGAGGCCATCGGTGATACCTCCGAGGAGATCTCCGCCGGCAACAACAGCCTGTCGATGCGCACCGAGCAGCAGGCCGCCAACCTGGAGGAAACCGCCTCCAGCATGGAAGAACTGACCTCCACCGTGCAACACAACGCCGACAACGCCCAACAGGCCAACCAGGTCGCCGCCAGCGCGCGACTCAGCGCGGAGAAAGGCGGCAAGGTGGTCAACAATGCCATCGCGGCGATGCAGGCGATCGACAAGTCCTCCAGCCGTATCGCCGAGATAATCGGCGTGATCGACGAGATCGCCTTCCAGACCAACCTGCTGGCGCTGAACGCCTCGGTAGAGGCCGCGCGCGCCGGCGAGCAAGGACGGGGCTTCGCCGTGGTCGCCACCGAGGTGCGCAACCTGGCATCGCGCTCGGCGGATGCCGCGAAGGAGATCAAGGAACTGATTCAGGATTCCGTCGAGAAGGTGAACACAGGCTCCAGCCTGGTGAACGAATCAGGCGAACGCCTGGAAGAGCTGGTCGACGGGGTGCGCAAGGTCGGCGACATCATCGCCGAGATCGCCGCCGCCAGCGCCGAGCAATCCGAGGGCATCGCCCAGGTGAATAACGCGGTGACCTCGATCGACGAGCTGACCCAGCAGAATGCCGCGTTGGCCGAACAGACCTCGGCCGCCTCGGCCGGGTTGCTCGACAAGGCCGGCGAGATGCGCAATCTGGTCGGCTTCTTTCGCCTCGACGCCACTCAGACGGGTGGCATCAAGGCGAAGCCGGTCGGCAACGCATCCCCCACCGCCTCGACGGCGACGGCCTCCACGCCGCCTCCACGCGCGAGCAAGCCGGAGTCCAAGCCGAAGGCGGCACCGAGGCCAAAGGCAAGGGCCAAAACCACGCCGCCAGCCGCTGTCAGCAGCGGCAATGACGACGAGTGGGAGGAGTTTTAACCCGCTGCTCGCGGCAAAATCGACCGATCTACTCCGCTACGATGCCGCCCCAGGGCGGCATCAGCGTATGCGGGATATCGAGATGATCGAGTATCCGCGCAACCATGAAATCCACCACATCCGCGACGCTCTCCGGACGATGGTAGAAACCGGGATTCGCCGGCATGATCACCACCCCGGCATGCGCCAGCCTCAGCATATTCTCCAGGTGGATGGCCGAGAACGGCGTCTCGCGCACCACCAGGATCAGCCTGCGCCGTTCCTTGATCACCACATCGGCGGCGCGGTCGATCAGGTTTTGACTCTGGCCGGCGGCGATCGCCGCGAGGGTACCCGTGGTGCATGGACACACGACCATCGCCTCCGGAGGGTTCGAGCCACTGGCCACCGGCGCGGTCCAGTCCTGACGACCGAACACCCGGATCTGGCCGGGCGCGGCGTGATAGCGTTCACCGAACCACGTCGCCGCGTCGCCGGGCGCGGCCGGAATATCCACGCCGGCCTCCATGCGCAACACGATCTGCCCGGCGGCGGAAACCATGACGTACAGTTCACGCCCGGCGGCCACCAGTCGTTCGATCAACCGCAAGGCATACTGGCTGCCGGACGCGCCGGTTATCGCCACGGCGATCGGCCGTTCGGCGCTCATTGCAGGGCGTCCAGCAGTTTGCGATGGATGCCGCCGAAACCGCCGTTGCTCATCACCAGCAATTGGTCGCCGGAGCGCGCGATTCCGGCAACGTCGGCGACGATACGCTCGATGTCATCGCATACCTCGACACGTTCGCCCAGCGGCCGAAACACCGCCGGCGCGTCCCAGCCCAGACCGTCCGGCGCATAGACGAAAACCCGGTCGGCCTCGGCCAGACTGTCGGGCAGGCGTTCGGCCATGACGCCCATGCGCATGGTGTTCGAGCGCGGCTCCAGGATCGCGATGATTCGCCGCTCGCCGACGTGCGCGCGCAGCCCGTGGAGCGTCGTCTCGATCGCGGTCGGATGATGGGCGAAATCGTCATACACGCGGATACCGTTGACCTCGCCGGCCAGCTCCATGCGCCGGCGCGCGTTACGAAAAGCCGCCAGCGCCTCCAAACCGACGCCTATCGGCACGCCGGCATGCCGGCTGGCGGCGAGCGCCGCCAAGGCATTGTTCACATTGTGCAGGCCGGTCAGCTTCCAGCTCAGCCGGCCCCGGGGCTGACCATCGAAGGTGACCTCGAAAGCGCTGCCGTCCGGCGCCAGATCGCGCGCCCCCCAGCCGTGTTCCGTGGCGAGACCAAAGCGTTCCAGCGGCGTCCAGCACCCCATGTCGAGCACGGCGTCCAGCGATGCCGAATCGTCGGGCGTGACGATCAACCCGTTCCCCGGCACGGTGCGCACCAGATGGTGGAACTGGCGCTGGATCATGCCGAGATCGTCGAAGATATCCGCGTGGTCGAACTCCAGGTTGTTCATCACCAGGGTGCGTGCGTGGTAATGCACGAACTTGGAGCGCTTGTCGAAGAAGGCGGTATCGTATTCATCCGCCTCGACGACAAAGAACGGACTGCCGCCAAGGCGTGCCGACACGCCAAAATTCAGTGGCACGCCGCCGATCAGGAAACCGGGTTCGAGGTTCGCGTATTCGAGTATCCAGGCGATCATGCTGGATACCGTGGTCTTGCCGTGCGTGCCGGCGGCGGCCAACACCCAACGATCGGCGAGCAGATGCTCAGCCAGCCACTGCGGCCCGGAGGTATAGCGCAAGCCACGCTCGAGCACCGCCTCGACCAGCGGGTTGCCACGCGACATCGCGTTGCCGATCACGACGATATCCGGCACCGGATCGAGATGCGCCACATCCCAGCCCTCGCGCAGCTCGATGCCCGCGGCCTCCAACTGCGTGCTCATCGGTGGATAGACATTCGCGTCCGAACCGGTGACGCGATGCCCGAGCGCCACCGCCAGCTGGGCAATACCGCCCATGAAGGTGCCACAGATGCCGAGGATATGGATATGCATGCTCAGCCCCCCGCCCCGGTCGCCACCGGCGGGCCGAACAGGGCCTGCAAAACCAGGCCGGAAAGAATCGTATACAACAGGCCGAGTCCGATACCGGCCAGCAGGCTGACGCCCAGCGCGTGCCGCAATACGTGGCCGATGAAGATCTGGTTCCAGACGATCAACATCCAGTAGAGCAACATCGCGAACTCCGCGACGGCGGTCAGTTCCTCGTCCTTGCCGATCGCGAAGCTCAGTGGAATCGCCAGCAGCACGATCACCACGCCACCGCCGACCAGCGCGGTGGCGGTCTGTAACCAACGCGCCTTCAGTCCTTTCAGCGCCAGCAGCAGCCAGACGGCGACCAGGATCACGACGAGATCGGTGAGGCTCACGCCAAAACCCTGCCACAAACTGGGGAAAACACCCCACATGTGCAAGGTGTTCAGCAAGACATAGAGAACCGCCACCAACCCCAACAGGGCCGTGGACGGCGGCAGGTTCTGCGGCTTCTCGCGCAATAGCACGAGATCGGTGAAAAACTGAATCAGGCGGTACACGACATTGCTCGAATGATGGCCGGCATCCATCATACCATTGCGCCGTCGACGGAAAACCCGGATGCTATGCGTACTTCAACCAGCGGATGAACACGCCGTCATGCGGGAAACCTATATCGACAACAGCGAAGATCTGAACGCGTTGTGCAAGCAATTCGCCACGGCGGAATGGTTGACGCTGGATACCGAATTCATCCGCGAAACCACCTACTACCCGCGGCTCTGCCTGATACAGATCGCCGATGACGAAACCGCCGCCTGCATCGACCCGCTGGCGATCAATGACCTCGGCCCGCTGCATGAGCTGCTGATGAACACCCGCATCACCAAGGTGTTACATGCCGCCAGCCAGGACATGGAGATCTTCTACTATCTTTGGGGCGAACTGCCGAAACCGGTATTCGATACCCAGCCGGCCGCCGCGCTGGCCGGGCTTGGCGATCAGATCGGTTACGCCAACCTGGTCCACGGCCTGACAGGCGTCGAACTGGCCAAGGGCCACTCACGCACCGACTGGAGCAAGCGACCGTTGGACACGGCGCAGATCCGCTATGCGCTGGACGATGTCATCCACCTGCGCGAGGTCTATCTCAAACTGCGCGACAGGCTGCGTGATGCCGGCCGCCTGGAATGGCTGACCGCCGACGCCTTCGACACCCTGGTATCGACCGAGACCTATCGCATCGAGCCGCTGGACATCTGGCAACGCACCAAGGGCTGGCAGAAGCTTAAAGGCGTGCAATTGGCGATACTCCAGCAATTGGCCGCCTGGCGGGAGGAAACCGCGCGCAAGCAAGACCGCCCGCGCGGCAGGATTCTGAAGGACGACCTGCTCGTGGAGATCTGCCGGCGCAAACCGCGCAACATCGATCAGCTCGGCAAGCTGCGCGGCATCGACCGGGGCTTTCTACGCCGCCATGGCGAACACCTCGTCGCGCTCATCGAAAAAGCCCTGGCGCTGCCCGAGAGTGACTGGCCTCGCCATCCGAGGATGCACATCAAGCCGACCCCGCAACAGCAAGCCCTGGCGGACCTGATGCAATGCCTGGTCAGGCTGAAGGGGCAGCAACACCAGATCGCCCCGGCCAGCCTCGCCGCGCGCAAGGAACTGGAAGCCATCGCCAGCGGCGATCGCAACCTATCGGTGCTGAAGGGATGGAAACGCGAGATCGTCGGCGACGCGCTGCTACGCCTGGCCGAAGGCCGGCTGCAACTGCGCGTCGACGGCCAGGGAAAGGTCTCGATGCAAGAGGATCAGTGACCCCGGCGTTGCATCTTCTGGCGTCCCAACTCCTCGAAACGCGACTGCAACGGTCGCACCGCGTCGACATCCGCCTTTGGCACGCTGGCAAAACGCGCCATCATCGCCTGCATCTGTTTTATCTGCTGCCGCATCGCCTGCTTCTGCGCAGCCGGAATACTGTTGTCCTTCTCCAGCGCCTCCAACTGCTTGCGCATCATCTCATCCATCTTGCCGGTATGCTGTTTCTGCATGCTCAACGCCATGAAGGCGTTCATCACGCGGTCACCGTAGGCCCCCCAAACGTCCAGGGACGAGAAACCAAACGGACTGATCACCGCCTCGATCTGATCGGCGACCCCGGCCGCCCTGGCCGCGTCGGCGGAACGCTTGAACGAGGGCACCGCGCTTTTTTCCTTGGTCGACATCGCCTGTTTACGCAGTTTCTCGACCATCTCCGGATGACTGCTGCTCCACTCATCCATGGCCTGCATGGCATCCAGCCATTTCCCGACCCGCTCCGTGGTCAGGGGTTGTTTCGACAACGCCGGTAGCGATACCAGCAGCAAACACAGCGCGACAATAATCTTTTTCATAACGACTCCCGATCGTTTTCATGGTTATGGAATGACACTCAATCCAGTGATCTCAGCGATGATTCGCGTCTTTAAGCGCGATACAGCGCAAGTTTGCTGTCTCCGGGATCCGCTGTCCACTACCAAAAACACATAAGGATTTATTTATGGTGTTTATAATATCTTTATATTATAAGATATGGATATGCGCTGATATACTCGCGTTCCAGTTGATGCCAGCGCCTCCACCGTCGCGGAGCCAGCCGGCAGATCGAAACTTTCGTGGCCAGGCGCCTGTCGCCTGACTGAACCAACCCAGACGAGGAAGTACTCATATGGATCAATCAGCACGTTATTCAGACCTGAGTCTGAAGGAAGAAGACCTGATCGCGGACGGCAAGCATATCCTGGTTGCCTACAAAATGGCGCCCCAGCCGGGCCACGGCTACCTGGAAGCGGCGGCGCACTTTGCCGCGGAATCCTCCACCGGCACCAACGTCGAGGTCTCCACCACCGATGACTTCACCAAGGGCGTCGACGCGTTGGTCTACCATATCGACGAAGCCACCGAGGATATGCGCATTGCCTATCCGATCGAGCTGTTCGATCGCAACGTCACCGACGGTCGCTTCATGATCGTCTCCTTCCTGACCTTGGTCATTGGCAACAACCAGGGCATGGGCGACATCAAGCACGCCAAGATGATTGATTTCTGGGTGCCGCCTCGCGCCATCCAGATGTTCGATGGCCCGGCCACCGACATCTCCGACCTGTGGCGCATCCTCGGTCGCCCGGTCAAGGACGGTGGTTATATCGCCGGCACCATCATCAAGCCGAAGCTGGGCCTGCGCCCCGAGCCGTTCGCCGAGGCCGCCTACCAGTTCTGGCTGGGTGGCGACTTCATCAAGAACGACGAGCCTCAGGGCAACCAGGTTTTCGCACCGGTAAAGAAGGTTATCCCATTGGTCTATGACGCCATGAAACGCGCCCAGGA